>JAVYMB010000065.1:0-4693 GCA_038740145.1 Candidatus Norongarragalinales archaeon
TACAAGCGCCCCTACAAAATCGTGGGGCGGGACGAAATAGACGCGGCGAATCTCGACGCGAACACTAGTTACTTGTTTCCAATCGCGCAAAACCAGTTCGTTAACGTAAACCCCGACTTGTCTTACGCTGGACTCGACAACCGCGTTTTTTATTCCGAATTCACTCGATTGTTTTTCTTCGAATTCCTTCCTGGCTTTGAACTCGCTTACCGCTCGCCGCGCGGGCAAGTCAAAATATTCAAATACGTCGGAAAACCAAGTGCAGCAAGCAGCACCGCTGTTAAAGAACTTGCTCGAGAAGCACCGTTACCTTCGGTGTCCAACGCTTTGCAGCCTAGCGCAGAGCCGAGCGTTGAAGCCAGTGCCGCGCCAGCTGCTTCGACTACCGCCTCGCCTGCGCCATCTGCTTCGCCCGAAACGTCGACTTAATTGAGAAAAGAGAGAAACAAAAGCAAAAACAAAAAAATTGAAGAAGAGAGTTTGGTTGTCGTGCCTCTGCTTTTCACTCTCGCGCTCGCTTTCGGCGCGTTCATCGTCACGCTTTTTTCGACGCCGTTTCTCGTCAAGAGCGCGCTGCACAAGGGAATAGTCGGGCGCGACGTAAACAAACCGCACCGCCCTGTCGTCGCTGAAATGGGCGGGCTCGCCGTCTTTCTCGGCGTCGCATGCGCGCTTTCGCTTTTCGTTTTAGTAGTCACGTTTCAAGACAAGGACTCGCATTCGCTAGCGCTTGCGTTAGCCGCTCTTGCGAGCATCGCGATCATCGCGCTCGTCGGCGTATTCGACGACTTGTTCAAGTTGAGTTGGCGCACAAAACTCGTCACTCCAATGCTAGCTTCGCTTCCCCTCGTCGCGATTACTGCTGGAAACACGACGATGAGCCTGCCTTTCTTCGGTGCCGTAAACTTAGGGTGGTTTTATACTTTCGTGCTTATTCCGCTCGGCGTCACCGGCGCGGCGAACGCAGTAAACATGGTTGCTGGCTACAACGGCGTTGAAGCAGGAATAGGCGTCGTAGTTACAGCTTTTCTACTCGTTATTGCGGTTCAAACGCAAAACTGGGTTGCGGCAGCGATTCTCGCTTCGTGCTTCGGCGCTTGCCTAGCGTTTCTCTTGTTTAATTGGAACCCAGCTAAAATTTTTCCTGGCGATGTTGGAACCCTCGTAATCGGCGCATGCATCGCCGCAAGCGTAATCATAGGCAACATGGAAAAGTACGGCGTGGTTTTATTCGCGCCTGCTTTTTTCGAACTCGCTTCCACGATTTTTTACGGCGCGCAAGGAATCAAGCGCAGGGTGCTTTGCCACAACCCGCAAATCGACGAGCGCGGGCGCTTGTCGCCTCCGCGCGGCACCGAGCACTACACGCTTTTCTACTGGATTCTCAGCAAGAAGCCAATGAAGGAAACAACGCTCGTACTAACCGTACTCGCGCTTTACGCCGCTTGCGGCTTCGCGGCACTCGCGCTTTACTACTATAAAATTTAAAGGGGCGAAAAAAAATCGTGCCCCGCTTCAACAAACTCGAGTTTGACTACGAAAAGTTTTCCGCTGCGTTCCCCAAAAAAAAGCGTTGGACGTTGCGCTCAACGCGCGCACTCCTTCACGCGCTCAAGTTCAAGCAAAAATTTCGCGTGATTCACATTGCGGGAACCAACGGAAAAGGAAGTGTCGCCGCATTTCTCGATTGCATTCTTCAAGCGTCAGGAGTTAAGACAGGGCTTTACGTTTCCCCTCACTTAGTGCGCTTCAACGAGCGCATTCAAACCAACGGCAGAAAAATAACGAATAAGGAGCTCACGGCTAGTTGGAGTAAAGCCAAGCCAGTTGTCGAAAGTTGGAACAAAAAAGCGAAGCACAAAGAGAAAATCAGCGAGTTCGAAGCAAGCACCGCGCTCGCCTTCAAATTCTTCGAAAACAAAAAATGCGAATACGCGGTAATCGAGTGTGGACTGGGGGGAAGGCTTGACGCAACGAACGTTGTTAAACCCACCGTCACGATCATCACTCGAATAGATTTAGACCACACTGCAGAACTCGGAAGCACGACAAAGCAAATCACGCGAGAAAAAGCAGCGATAATAAAACGCGGCGCAACCGCGTGCGTAGCACTCGACAGCGGTGACGCCGCAGCGCTAGCAGTGGTTCGCGCTCGAGCAAAAAAAGAAAAAATTCCGCTTTTCGTCGTCGGCGCAAGCACATGCGCAGACGTGAAAATCTCTAAAGTCAAGGCAACACTTCAAGGCACGAGTTTTACCGTCGGAGGAAGCTTGGGAAAAGCCAGGCTGCGCGCGCGCTTGCTTGGAATGCATCAAGCCGAAAACGCCGCGCTCGCGTGGAGCGCCGCAAAAATCTTGCAACAAACCGACTCGAGAATAACCGACAAGGCAATTCGTGAAGGAATTGAAAGCGCAAAATGGCCTGGGCGACTCGAAATTATTTCCAAAAAACCACTCGTGGTTTTCGACGGGGCACACAACCCTAACGCCGCTGAAGCCCTCGCGAAAGCGCTTCGCGCGCTTTGGCCGCAACGAAAATGGGTTTTGGTTTTCGCGGCAATGCGCGACAAGGACTACGAGGGCGTGTTGCGCGCGGTTGCGCCGATTGCGCGTGCGGTGGTCGCGACGCAAGTCACTGGCAACGAGCGAAGCGCCAAGCCGCGAGAAATTGCTCGCGCGGCGCGGCGGTTCTGCAAAAAAGTTTGGGTTGAGGAAAACGCGGCGAATGCGTTGAAAAAAGCCGAGACGCTTGCCGGATTACGCGATGCGGTTCTCGCTTGCGGTTCGCTTTACTTAATCGGCGAACTAGAGAGACGCAAGGTTTTTTAACTCGGCGATGGTTAACCCTCTCCTCGCTTTAAAAAAAGTTTTAAAGGTGGTTTCTTTGAAAATCGTTTTCGACAAACGCAAAGCGTTGTTCCTCGCTGGCTTTACGATTATTGGACTCGCCGCGTATCAACTAAAGTTTTCTACCATTTTAGGAGTTCCATCGCAGTCCTTCTCTTTTTTCCAGTTTCTCGGTCCAATTGGCTCGCAATTGTTTTCCGTTTCCCTAGGCGTTGCTAGCGTGCTCCTCGTCGAAGTCGCGAACTTTGCACTAAGCGGCAAAGCGCTTGACGCTATCACGTTAGCCCGTTTTTTCCCAATGGCTTTCGCCGCAGTGTATTTCGGCACGCAGTTTCGCGGCAAGCAGCACTCTAAAAACCGATTGATTCTTGCGGTTCCCATCGCTTGCATGTTTTTATTTTTCCTGCACCCTGAAGGACGCGCCGCGTGGTTTTATTCGCTTTACTGGCTTATTCCAGTAATCGCGGCGGCGTGGTTTGAAAAGAGTTTAATCGCACGTGCTCTCGGAGCGACGTTCACGGCGCACGCCGTAGGCGCTACCGCTTTCTTGTGGGCTTTCAACATTCCTGCTTCGACTTGGGCGGCGCTCGTGCCAATCACGGCGTTCGAGCGCAGCGTTTTCGCACTCGGAATCGCTGCGAGCGTAGTCGTGTTTTCAACTGTTCTCGACGCTGCAGAGCACAAGGCGAAAATGCGGATTCCAGTGCGTTACGAAGCGCGTTACTCGCTGCTACGCGTGGAGAATTTTTAATAAAACAAACCGAGAAAGGCAAAAAGAGTTTTTACTGCGGTGGTTTTTCGGTGAGAACGTAATCTAATTCCACTGTTCCCGAAACGCCTTTGTAAGAAAATTCTTTTGTGCCGCGAACGCGGCGCACGCCGTTCGACTCGAAGTAATACGGCGGCTCCATCGGAAACTCTAAAACGTTCACGACTCCGAGAGTTCCTCCGCACCCGCGTTCTTCAACGCGCGTCTGCCCGTTTTCGGTAATAACGTTTTTCACCCACTTCGGGTTCTTAAAAGCGCCTGGAGTAACGATGAATTTAAACTTTTTTTCTTCTTCATCGAAACTAATTTTAATCGGTCGCTCGTCGCCGGAATATTCTTCAACGTTTTCGCCGCTCGCGCTGCTTGAACTCGTTACTTGAAAACGCAGTCCACCTGGAAGCTCTTGGTCTACTCGCCCTGAACTGCGTTCAATGCAAGAAACCGAGCGTTTTCTAATAACGAAAGCGCCTTCGTCATCGTCGTACTCGATTTCGTCTTTGGAAGTGAACGTGCCCGTCTTGCTGTACGCTTGCCCAGGCAAGTCAGTAGACACGGTCCATCGTTGAATCGTCCTGCCTACGACTTCCACCGGGCACTCACCTTGAGAATTCACCGAGTAAGAAGCGTCGAACGGCTTGTCGAGCTCGGAATTCGAGTAAACGAGCACTATTTGCCCGAGGTTCTCATAATCACCTTTCAAGCAAAGCGTTTTCTCGTCCTCCTTCCAATACTCTTCCCGCCACGAAGGAGCGCTCGCGCTTCCAAACCGCAGTAAGGCGCGGCGCTGGTGTTTTTTTGCTTTTTCACCCGTGTCGGAGAAAGTGAAAGTGAGTTTGTCTATCGTTCCGTTGGTCGGAACATCGAACTTGTGGTATTCGGCGGAACCGTTTGCTATGTCGAACATTACGTGTAATTCGCCGTCGTCGGAAACCGAGAAGACTTTATTGCGACTCCCGTCAGCGGCGTTCGCGGGAACGACGGAACGTCTTTGTAACGCCATATAGGGTCTTGATTCCAATTCCATACGCTGTATTCGGAGTGTTTGTCGCTCAAATCCGGAACCGCTTGAATCGCTTCA
>JAVYMB010000066.1:0-4451 GCA_038740145.1 Candidatus Norongarragalinales archaeon
AAACCCGCTTTCCGCGTTGAAAGAATAAAGTCCGTAGAACGCGAGCGCGAACTGCGTATTGAACAAAAGCATCGCGACGACGGCTGCGCCGCGGGCCGCGTCGACTTCGATAAAACGCTTTTCGTTCAAAACTATTCACTGCGAAGGTTAAAACGCTACTGAATAAAAGCACGGCGCGAGTATCAACGTAGTGGCTCGAAAGAAAAAACGCGGTCTAGCGAGGCGGTTGCTCGGCGCAACCGCGAAATATTCTTTGCTTGGCGTTAAGGCGGCGGCGAAAGCGAGTTTGGCTGGCGCGAAGCTCGGGTTCAACGCCGCAAAGTTGCTTGTCTGCAAAAGCGTTGAAGCCGTGAAGAAAACGAAGGCAAACGCCACTCGAATCAAAAACCCGCCGAAATTCAAAGCGTTGCGCGAAGTCGAAGCGTTAAGCGGAACGCTCGCCGACTTTGAGGACTTCGTTTACGATAACAAGAGCACTATCGGGATAATAATCGGCGCGCGCGGAAGCGGTAAAAGCGTGCTAGGCATGCGGTTACTGGAAAACGCGGCGGCTAGAGGAAGAAAAGTCGCAACAATCGGTTTCGACGAATCCGCGCTTCCGCGGTGGATTCGCTGCGTGAAGGCGAGTGAAATAAGCGACGTGTCGAATGGTTCTTTCCTCCTCGTCGACGAAGGTGGAATCGCTTTCAGTTCTCGCGACTCAATGAGCAACGCAAATAAACTCCTCTCAGATTTGCTTTTCGTTTCGCGGCACAAGGACTTTAGCGTTATCTTTATTTCACAAAATTCCGCGAATTTGGAAGTCAACGCGTTGCGGCAAGCAGACTACTTGTTGTTCAAGCGTCCATCGCTTTTACAGCGGGATTTCGAAAGAAAAAAAATAAACGAGTTGTACGACGCGGCTGCCGCCGGCTTTAAAAAGCACGGCGCAAACGAAGGCAAAGCGTTGTTTTATTGTTATTCAGACGCGTTCGTCGGATTCGCCGTGAATGAAGCGCCGAGTTTTTGGAGCGAACGCGCAAGCAAGAGTTTCGCAAAACAAAAACTCGGTTGAAAAAGTTTCACCAACGCTTGACTCGCGACTCAGCAAAAACTCTTTGCAAGAAGGCGATTGTTTCTCCTTCGTGCGGTTGGAAATGCGCTGAATTGCCAGTCAAAACGATCGTCGGCCGCCTTGTTTTCGGATGCACACTCTTTTTCAGACACCAAGCTGGAAGTTTGTCCGAGGTGGCGCGCTCTTCGCCCCAACCAATCAGTCAACGAAGCCATCAACGCGTCGAGTTTTCCCTGCGTTGGAATCAAGCCCAAAAAAAAAGTTTTTCCGCTTACCTCGTGAGCATAAACGCCGTGGCTAAACCTGTTTTCGCTGCTTTGACAACAACTTGCTTTAAGCTCTCCTGCGTGCGCCCGCGTTCTCTTCGGTTTAACGCGATGCGGGAAGTGTTTAAACAAAGTGGTTTTCGTTTCACTCGCAGTCAACTCTCTAATTCTGCTTGCTCGTCTTAATGCAGGGGAGGGGAAATTCAGCACTTGTACGCTCGTCTTTTCTTTTAGCGCAGCTTTTCTTTTCTTTGAGAAAAGAAAAAAGTGCTTTTGAACCCCCGAACTCCTGAGAGACAGGATTCTGAGTCCTGCGCGTTTAACCAGGCTTCGCTACCCCTGCGCTTTGCGCGAGGCGAATTTTTTTTGACGGTGGTGTTAAAAAGAGTTTTTAAAGCGTGTCCGCAATAATTAAGCCACTCGTTTAGTGTTTTGCGTCAAGCGTTTGCATCAAGCGGTTGCAGGTTGAATTAATTGCGCATTCCGAATCCTTACGAATCACGACACTACAAGAAATTATTCGTAATTCCCTTGCTTTTGATAGCGACAGCGATTTACTTTATACTCGTTTCGCCAGGCGTACAGCCAGGAATCGACTTGCGCGGTGGCTTGCTCGTCACAATTCACGCCGAAGAAAGCGTGAACATTCCAGCGCTGAAGGCGGCGCTCGCCTCTCGTTATCCCGATGCGGACGTAATTCCGTTCGAAAACCCCACGGGGCGAGGAGTAGAAATACAGTTGCCTGTTGACGAATCGCTGTCGCGGGCTGAAGAGGCAATCAAGCGAGTGCACGAACTCGACGTCAACCTCACTCGCGCTGAAGTAGAAGTTGCGTGGTGGCAGCAAAACGCTTCGAACGCAACCGCGCTTGCTGAAGCGCAAGCCCGCGTCAACGCTGCTCGCACGACGTTGCTCGCCGAGTGCGGCGTGGTTCTCGCCGCATCGCGTTCCGCGAAAGCGCTGCCGGAAGACGCGCACGAAGCGGCGAAACTCGCCGACGAAGAGTTTTCTCGCGCGCAGCAAGCTTACCGCGATGGTTTGATCGCAGCAGTGGGCAGCGTCGTGCGCGTGAAAGCGTTTTCATTCAAGGAAATCGGCGCGTCTCTCAGCAAGTTTTTCGTGTCGAAGACGCGCGAAATTGTTTTGTGGGCTTTTTTGCTCAGCGCAATAATTATTTTCGCGATTTTCCGTTCGCTCGCGCCTTCAATCGCAGTCATTTTCGGTGCGGCTGCAGACATAATTGTTACTCTCGGCGCCATGGCGCTTTTCGGTATTCCACTAACGCTCGCGAGCATTGCCGCGCTGTTGATGCTGATCGGTTTTTCGCTGGACACAGACGTGCTTCTCACAGTGCGCGTAATGAAGCGCCGAGAAGAAAACGCGCCGCAGCGAGCGTTTCAAGCAATGCGAATCGCGGGAATGATGAATGCCACAACGATTGCCGCCTTCGGCGTTCTCGCGCTCGTCGGCTATTGGCTGCAGATTCCCACGTACGCGCAAATAGGACTTGTAGCGTTTATCGGCGGCGGAGTCGTCGACTTCGTCTGTACGTGGTGCGGTAACGCGCCCCTCGTGTTGTGGTTCGTGGAGCGAAAGCAAAAGAAAGAACAAGCGATGCGTCAAGCGTGAAAAAAATGAGTTGGAACGAGGTTTTTCGGGATAGGAAAGTTGTTTTCGCGGTAGTGGTGACGCTACTTTGTTTGACGCTAATTTTCTTGAAGGACTTGAATCCGAGCACGACAGATCTAAACTTCGGAATCGAATTCATAGGTGGAGTTCGCATTCCCATTTCTCTCGAGCGCAGCGTCGACGCGCAAACCATGAGTAGTATTACCGACACGATTAAAGTGCGAATCAGCAAGTTCGGGCTAACGCAAGCAGTCGTACGCCCACTCGGCGACAAGGAAATCATTGTAGAGATTCCACGCGCTGATGCGAGCGCGATAAAACACATCGAAGCGATTCTGCGCGAGCAAGGACACTTTGAAGCAATCATCGACGGCAAGCTCGCGCTCGACGGAACACACATTCTCGCGAACGCCGTCGGCGGACCTGGAAGCGAGGTAATCGAGCCTGGGCGAACGCCCGAGCAAGCCGAATGGACGATTATTTTCGCCGTAAGCGGCGAAGGACAACTGCAATTCGCGGAAGCCGCCGCCGGCAAGCTTCACTATCCAGTATACATGTTTTTAGATCGCCCCCAACGAGCCGCGCTTCTCGTAAGGCAAGTTGAACTCGGCGGATTCGCCGGCGGCGAGGCAGTGCTCAAGGACGCGCTCGCAAAGCAAGGGGACGACATCGCCTTGTTTTACGTGGAAGAATTCGACAAGCGAAAAGAAGAATTGTTCGCATCGAATATTTCAACGATAATCATCAGTGACAAACTCGAGGAAACCAACGCGCGAATAGTTTCGGAACTCAAAGCAGCTGGCTTCCTGCCTTTCGGCGAAGCACCTGAAAACGCGACGCGCAGGCTCGTCGTGAAAAAAGAAAGCGAAATCAAACCGAACATCGTTACAGCGCGCACCAGTACTGGAACCGAAACGATTTTAACTAGTTGGCTTGCGATTGGACTTCGTTCGGCGCCCACTCTAAACGTGGAGCCGATAAAGCAAAAAGCTATTACCCAGTATTCGATTACCGGCACCAGCGTCGGCAATACAACTGAAGAAGCGAAGAAAAACGCCGTTGGAGAAATCAAGGAACTTAAAAGCATTTTAAGCGGAGGCAGACTCCCCGTCGCCACTGTAATCGGCAGTTATTACGACGTCGCTCCTTCACTCGGCACAGAATTCTTGCGTTACAGCATGATTGCATTGTTTTTCGCCATTCTCGCGGTTTCAATCATCATCGTGCTTCGCTACAAGCGCGTCAAGCTCATCGCTCCAGTCGTAGTATTTAACATTGCGGAAATAATCATTCTCGCCGCCGTAGTCGGAACAATTGGCACGATTGATTTGGCAGCCATGGCGGGAATAATCACGCTCATCGGCGTTGGCGTTGACGACCAAATCATCGTGGTTGAAGAGTTGCTTGGAAAGCGCGCGCCTGAAGAAATAGATGAAGTCGGAAGCAAGCGCGGAACGCCGGCAACGATGAAAATAACGTAAAACGCGCGTTTAATGCGTTCC
>JAVYMB010000067.1:0-4448 GCA_038740145.1 Candidatus Norongarragalinales archaeon
GATTCGCGCCGCTAGAATGTCGAGTTGTTGTTCAGTGCTTAAGTTTGCAGCGCTTGCTACGCCTGCCGCGCAAGCCCAAAACAAGAAAAGAGTCAAAGTAAAAGCTGTTAACTCGGAAAGCGAGAGTTTCACTTAAACCACACGTTAAAGAGTGCTTGAATAAGAATATAAAACCCTTCCTAAACCAAGTTTTTTAATAGTTGCGGCGATTAACGCCTTGCCGCAGAAAACCGAAAACCCGCCGACTAATCGACTAAAAAAGTTTGCAGTGACTCTCCGTGGAATCAAGCGCTTTCCTCGAGAAAAATAATGCAAGCGCCGACGCAAGCGAGGCTGCGAACGAAGCCAGGCAAGCAAGCGGTGCGCCGCAGCAAATAGACTTGCTCGCCATAGTCGTACAGCCCACGTGGCGCGAGTTCCTCGTCGACTTGATAGCGAGCGAGAAAATGAATCCGTGGGATATTGACGTTTGCGTAGTAGCAGACGCTTACCTTGCGCGCCTCCGCTCGCTTCAAGCAATGGACTTGCGAGTGCCCGCCAATGTGATTCTCGCTTGCTCGATTTTGCTGCGCTTCAAAGCAAACACGCTTCTCGTCGAGGAAGAAACTGAAGAAGCGTCGGCCGAAGAATCGCCGCAACTCATTGAAGAAGAACTTCCGACGCTCGTCTTGCGTCCCGACCGTCCGCGGGCGCGCCGAGTCACGCTCGCGGAGCTGCTCAGCGCGGTGGAAGACGTGATGCGCGCAGGCAAGCGCTTCGCTCCGTTGCCAGCGGGGCTGCAGCAAATTCTCGAACTAGGCGCCAGCGTTGAAGACTTGAGCGAGCGAATGCGGAAAGTGCTTGCTCGAGCGCAAGCGTTGAAAGACGCTGAAGGAGTGCTTTTGTTTTCCGCACTCGTTGCAGCGAGCCGACGCGAACTCGAAGCAAAATTAAGTGAAACGAAAGCACCTCTGCCGCCTTACTCAGACTTCGTAATCGCCCACTTGATTCCAATTTTACATCTTGCGCAAGAACAAAAACTAGTCGTTTGGCAAGACGAGTTCTTCGGCGAGATTTTTTTGCGCGTCGTCGACGCTGAAGAAGAAAAGCGGCGCGAAGCGGAGGCACTTGCGCGCCAAGCAGAGGAAAGCGCTAGCACGATTTGAATTCTTTTTTTCTCATCAGCGCCGACTTTTGGTTGGGGGCGCGTCATAGTTTCGCCAAGAGCCAGCACAACAACGTGGCGACGAGCTTAATGACGAAGGCGAATACGGCGACGATGCTTGCGATGAAGACGGACATTAAGAGCGCGAAATTATTGTAGAAAGCGACGAAGGCAGGCGTTTGCCCTAAGGCTTGCTTCACAGCCGCGACGCCTACGCCGCTTTGCTGGGTCGCACCGCCGAGGCGAACATTGGCTAAGAGAATCGGCAAGTCTTCTTGAATCTTCGAATGCAAATCGGCGACGAGTTTCGAGCGAACCGCCGCAATAGTCGCGTTGCGGACGCTCGCGTTGAGCGCTGAAAACGCGGTGACTCCTTCAAACCATTGCGCGACTCGTTGTTCGGTGATAACGCTTTCAATCTGCTGTTTGTTCACTGACGCGCGAATGAGTTCAGGTGAAAGCACGCTGCCGAGAGAAGCGCCTTGCATTTGGGCTACGCTCGTAGTCACGCCGCTGGAAATGAACGTGTCGATGTAAGCGTCTTTGTTCGCGCTGATTTGATTGAACGCGATGAAAAACGATAAGACAACTAAGACGAGCACCGCGCTTCCCGCTGTAGAGTAAATACTGGAAAACTTTACTTGAGTGCGCAAGGCCGCGATGAAGCAGGCGGCGGAAAGCGTCAAAGCGAATGCGGCGAAGCCAAGCAGGTAACCGCTTGAATAGAAAACGGATAACGCGAGCGCGATTACTAGTGCCGGCACTCCTACGAGAAAAGCTGAACTCCAGTTTTGCCCGAATCCGTAAAACATTGCTAGAGCAACGGCGAAAGAGTAAAGGAGGAGGAAGAGGAGGAATGAAACGCTCCAAAGTTTGCTTACATTGTACTGCAACCGCCCAACATCGACAACGTCAATAGTGTGAAAATTGCTTTTTTCGAACAACACGAGTGAAAAAGCGAACAACAACAAGCACAACAACAAGAAAGGGAGTTTCGCCTTGAAGTGCTCGTCGATTCGAAGCGAAATAGAAGGAAGTTGAATCGTGATTTGCTTTACTTGCTGCGGCTGCGTTTGCGGCGACTGTGAAGCTGATTTTTTAAGTCCAGCGGCATTTGAACTCTGCGCCACAGGCTTTGAACCAAAAACTTTAGACAAGCGAGATTGCTGTTCAAGCATTAAAAACACACCTCGTTAAAGCCACGCAAAGCGAATTTATAAAAAGCAAGTTTTAAATCGCTGAACGTTTTCACTTTTCACTCCTTTCATCCATCGAAAAAAGTTTTTAAAAGTGAGTGAGTTGGCAATCGAAGTAGAAGACGAACTCTGGGAACGGCTTGCTACTGACTCGCGGCGCAAACTCGAAGCGCTGGAAAACGCGAGCGTCAACGCCTTCCTCGCGGAATACGCTGGTTTACTTGAGCCTGAGAGCATCTTCGTTTCCAACGGCTCGCCCGCAGACGTTGATTATATTCGCCGCGCGGCGCTTCGCAACGGCGAAGAACGCGCGCTCGCGACTCGCGGGCACACTGCGCACTTCGACAACTATGCAGACCAAGGACGCGACAAGAAAAACACTCTTGTTCTTCTTCCGCGAGGCGAAAGCCTCGACGACGCTATCGCAACGGGAGAAAGGAGCGAACGCGTGCGCGAAGTACGCGAAATACTGCGCGGAGCAATGCGGGGACGTGAAGCATTCGTTGGGTTTTACTGTTTGGGACCGACGAACAGCGTGTTTTCGATTCCTTGCGTGCAAATAACTGACTCCGCTTACGTCGCGCATAACGAAAACTTGCTTTACCGTCAAGGCTACGAGGAATTCAAGCGAAACGCCGACGCGCGAAACGGATGTTTCTTCAAATTCGTGCACTCGGCGGGAGAACTAGATGAGCGCCGCACGAGCCGCAACATCGCGTTGCGCCGCGTGTTCATCGACGTCGACGGTGAAACAGTTTACAGCGCGAACACTCAATACGGAGGCAACAGCATAGGACTCAAGAAACTCGCCATGCGCCTCGCCATTCGCCGCGCTTCGCGCAGCGACTGGTTGTGCGAACACATGTTGTTGATGGGCGTGCATGGACCGCGTGGGCGAAAAACTTTTTTCGCGGGTGCTTTTCCTTCCATGTGCGGCAAAACGAGCACGGCTTTGCTTGAAGGAGAAACAATCGTGGGCGACGACATAGCGTATTTGCGGGATGTTGACGGTGTTTGCCGTGCTGTAAACGTTGAACGCGGCATTTTCGGGATAATAGATGGAATCAACGCGGTTGACGACGCACTGCAGTGGCGCGTGCTCGAGAGCGGGCGCGAAGTGATTTTCTCGAATGTTCTCGTGACTCCCGACGGCGGCGTTTATTGGAACGGCAAGTTCGGAAAAGACGAAAGCAAAATCCCGCAAACGGGAGAGAACCACTCTGGCGCGTGGTTTCCCGGCAAGCGCGACGAGAAAACCGGGAAAGAGATTCCTGCGTCACACAAGAACGCGCGTTTTACGTTCTCCCTTGACGAATTGCCTAACGTCGACGAGGCAGTCGACGACGCTCGAGGCGTTGAAATCGGCGCTTTCGTCTACGGCGGACGCGACGCCGACACTAATGTTCCAGTCGAGGAAGCCTTTGATTGGGCGCACGGCATAGTCACAAAAGGAGCGGCGTTGGAAAGCGAAACCACTGCCGCAACGCTTGGAAGCGAAGGCGTTCGAGAAATAAACCCGATGTCGAACCTTGATTTTCTTTCAGTGCCTGTAGGACGTTACGTTGAAATGAACCTCGAATTCGGCGCGCGATTGCGCGTTCAACCAAAGATTTTTTCCGTGAATTATTTCTTAAAGGATGAAGAAGGGCGTTTTTTGAACGAAAAGAACGACAAAAGGATTTGGTTCAAGTGGATGGAACTGCGGTGCCACGGCGAGGTTCAAGCAATCAAAACGCCTACTGGACTAATTCCAAAATACAAAGACTTGGCTGAACTCTTCAAGCGCGTTCTCGGCAAGCGTTACGAGGAAGCGAATTACGAAAAACAGTTCGCGGTGCGCGTCGCCGCGCAAATCGCGAAAATCGAGCGAGTGCGTGGTTTTTACGAAGCGTTGCGCGGCGTGCCAAAGCAAGTTTTCTACGAACTTGACGCGCAAGAAAAACGCTTGAAGGAAGCGCGCGCTCTCTGGGGCGACTTGATTCAGCCAAGCAAATTACTAGCCTAAAACGCGGCAAGCGTCTTTCTCTACGACTACCGTGCACTCCGCCTGCGCGACGAGTCCATTGTTGATTTCGCGCAGCACGGGGTAACCGCGAATTATTTCTTGG
>JAVYMB010000068.1:0-823 GCA_038740145.1 Candidatus Norongarragalinales archaeon
AAATTGTAAGGAACGAACAAGAAAGCGTATTTCGCGATTTCCTCGTCTTCGTTGCTCGCCACGTTGAACGTGAGTTCCACGCTTGCTTGCACGCTTTCAAAAGGGCTTATGGCAAGCGTAATGCTTTCCGCACCAGCCGCCGGCTTAGCAAACAACCGTTGCCCGCTCTCATCCCACTCGTACTCCACGCAACCAGGTTTCGGTAGAAAACGCAAAACCCAAGTGTGCGAGGCGAGCGGCGGAACCATCCCGATCGCCGCGCCAACGTCGCCAGTCAACCCTGCTATCGCGGCAAGCGCGTGCTTTTTGTCCACGCTTTCAAGGCGGAAGCACTCTTTCTTTCCCGACAAGATTTTTGCTCCAAAGTTCGCGCCAATGCCGCCGAATTGGTTGTACAACGAAAAAGCCATCGCGTTAGTCGGCACAATCGCGTTAATGTTTTTCGTGCATGAAACCGTGCGCAAACCTTCGCCGCCCTCGCAACCCGCACCTATTTTCGCTATTCGCAAGCCAGCGAAGTCGTAAACGATTTGCGTTCCCGCGCTCGCTCCAACCGCCTGCGACTTGTACTGCGGGTCGAGCAGCAAACGCGCGTGGTATTGCGCTAGGCGGCGCGCGAAAATCGTTTTGAAGTTGAAGTTCGCAGGCGAACAGTCAGGCGTTTGGAATTTCGTGCAGTTCAAGAATTTCGGCGTTTCAAAAGGCGTTCGCGGTTGAGAATACAACGGCGTGCAGTTCTTCGCGGCGAACAAGGCCTTGCACTCGTCTTCGTTGCAGAGTTCGCAGTGTTGCGCGTCACACCTTGGTTTAGCCGCCTCTCGCT
>JAVYMB010000068.1:833-4329 GCA_038740145.1 Candidatus Norongarragalinales archaeon
TCGCAAAATTCGTTCAACGCGAGGCACTCTCGCTCGCTGCATTTTTCGCAAGACTCGCTAGAACAATTCGTTGGAGCGACGGTCGGGGAAGGCGCAACCTCGAATTTACTGCAATTCACAGTAAGCCACGCGGTTGCACTTGAAGCGCTGCCGCTCGCGGGAAGCACGGAATTAAAAACAAGGTAGCACTTTCCGTTTCGCAACGGCTCGAGCTCGAGTTTCTTGCTTTTGCCGCGCTTGACTTCGAAAAACCAAGTGTTCTCGTCTTTTTTTATTGACGCTGGAGCGTGCAACGCGACGCACTGCGCGCCGTTAAAACTCGCTGTAACCGGCACGTCTAGTCCAAGCGCGCTTGAAACCTCGAGTGAAACCGCGTCGCAACCCAAGCGCAAGTCACTCAAGTCGCGCGAAAACTCGAGAAAGTCGACTGCGGCGACGCTCACGCTGGCAGCCGCTTCTTTGAAGCCGTCGCGCTCAGCGATTACTTCGAAGACGCCTGGACTCGATGCGAGTAAGCGCTTGAATGCGAAGCGTCCTTCCTTGCCTTTTCCTTCGCTAGCGTCACCGCGAATCGCGTAATCACCGTTCGGAAAACCATCGAAAGGCGAGCCGCCGCCTTCAACTTCGCGCAAGAAAACGCGCGCATCTTCAACCGCACTGCCGTCGTCGGCACGCTTGACTGTCGCAGTTAAAGAGAAAGGTGTTTGAGCGGAAACGTTTTGCGGCGAGACTTCAAGCGCGAGTCGAGCGAGTCCTTCCACGACGACGAATTTCTGCGCTTCGGCGACCACGCGGTTGTCTTCGGAAAGCGAAAACTTGAGGAGGGCCTGTTGCGACGGCAACCGCGCCTTGACGAGCAGCACGCCGCTCGCCTCGCCGTTCTCGTTGAAACGCAACGGAATTTGAGCGGAGCGTTCACCGCCAGCCCCGCCCGCCGCGCCGTTGAAACTCCACTCGTGCAGCGAAAGCGACTCGTCGCCTGCGGCGACGCGCAGCATAGCTGCACTAGCGCCAGTGAAAGAACGCGCTTCGACGCGCGCCTCGAATTTCGAGCCAGTCGCTGCTTTGAAGCCGTCGCCTTGCACGCCGCCTCCGCCTTCTTCAGCGAAAGCGACGCTCAAGCAAGCTTCTTGACTGCAGTCGCTTTCGCCTTCCACGACGGAGTAGGAGCGCGAAAGCGTTGCGGCGCGACACCAGTCTTTATCCCTCGTTTTTTCGACGAATCCTAATTCTTCATCGAAAGGCGCGCGAGTCACGACGTCTTTCTTTTTCGAATAAGCACGGTAATAAACTCTTAATTTGTCTTTGCTTCGCGCGCTTGGCTTCACGAATACTTTCGCAGCAATCGTGCGAGTACCAAAAAAGTTCGTAAACTCCCAATTCACCCACTTAGCCTCGCTTCCATCCTGCACTGCGAGGTCTTCAACGCAAGCTGCGGCGTCGCCGCCCCAGTTGGAACTCCAAACAATCGACGCGTTTTCGTCGTCGTCGAAAAAAGTTATTGCGGCAAAGTCTTCACTCGCGCTTTTCTTGTCGCCAACGCGCAGGAACACTCCGCTCGCGTCGCTGCCTCCAGGAAAAGCAACTGTAAGCAATGCGCGGTAGAAACGCCCTCGGTCAACTTGCTTCGCGTCGCCGCCTGCCGTGCCTTGCGCAGTTTGCGCCAGCGGTTGAAGCTCGAAAGAAATTATTTTGAGTTCGCGCGACGCTTTCAGTGAAACCATCTTGACTTTCTTTTCCAGCCGTTGTTCGGCAGCCAAAACCATTTGTTCTGTTTCCGCCGGTGCGTAGTCTACAGCGCTTGCTTTGACGACAAACGCCTTGCCTGCCTTTACTCGCAACTCGCAAGAATAATTAGCGCTCGCGTTCGCGACGCACGAGCCAATACTTTTTTTAGAGTCGACGAGAACCGCTTCGAACCGCGCAGCTACAGCATCGCCGCTCGCGGCGTCCACGGCACCGACTGCAAGCACTCCCATTTCAGGCTCGAGGACGACGGTCGCATTGATTGTCTCGTCAATCGCGGGCGTGAAGAAATCGCTTTTGCCTGCGCGCGAGCCGAGCGTCGCACGAAAGCCTATTTCTTCAAGCGGCAACCCTGAAAACTCCGTCGAGCCGTCCGCGCTTGTTTCTTGAGGTGGAACGCCAGTGAAAAAGCCGTCGGCAGTCACCACGAAAACGCGTGCGAGTTCCTGTGGCGCGCCTTCATCGTCAACGACGAGAGCGCGGGCAACTGCGTTGTTGCCTGCAACGCGCGCGGTAAGCACGATTGTTTTCTCGGTGCCTGGCTCAACGCTTCGCTCGACGAACGGCAGGAAGCCGTCCGCGAAAACGGTTAGGTAGACGCTCGCCTCCGGCGATATTTCAAAACTCGCTTCGCCATCCTCGTTCGTCGAAGCCGACGCGATGACGCGCAACGGGTTGTTGAGCGAGTATAGCGATAGCGATGCGCCGACGACGGGCGCAGCGTTTTCGTCGACGATTCGAAAATCCGCGCGGGATTTAGGCACCGCGCTTGACGGTTGGAGCGTTACTTGAAACACGGTTTCGACGGAAACGATTTGCACCTCGTTGAGTTCGCCTCCGTTGTACGGCGCGTATTCTGCGCTTTCCGGATCGACAACGACAAAAACGCTCGTTCCAAGCGCCGCAACGTCTTTAAAGAAAGCAGGGCCGGTAGCAGTAGAGTAGCCTGCCGTGATTGATTCAACGGAATCAGCGTTAAACAAAGTTACTCGAGCCGCAATGCTCTCGCCAGCCTCGTTTTTCACTTCGACTCGCACGCTTCCCTTCGCTTCCTGCGTTCCACCACCGCCTGATTCTTCGCACTCTGAGCCGCTGCAAAAATTTTTTTGAGTCAACAACTCTATGTCGCAGTAGCCAACTGAAGCAAAGCACGTCTTGCGCGCAGGCGTGAATCCGTCGAGCGAAGCGCGAACGTTGAAGAAATCTTCCGAGTTCTCGAAAAAAATTTTGGCGCGTCCAGTCGCGTCGGTGTAGAGCGTCCGCGTTTCGCCAGTGGCTGGATCAACGAAGGACAGAGTAGCGCCGCCGAGGGGCTCACCGTCAGAGTTCTTGACGGTAACCACTAGCTTGTTTTCACGCGCAACGGCGGCGGGACTTAATCTTATTCTCGTTAAAGCATTGCTAGTCGAAAATTCTTGCGTCGCTTCCGCAAATCCTTCAAGCGACACGGTCACTCGCCCCTTCTTGTCAAGCGGCAAATTCGAAAACGAGGCGACGCCTTTCGCGTTAGTCCGGGCAGCGTATTCCTTGCCTTCAATCGTTATCGTGACGAGCGCGCCTTCCAGTGCTTCGCCTTGCGCGCCGCTGACGCTCACTCGCCATTCTTTAGTCTCTGGTGTTGGTGGAGCCAAGCCGCCGCTCGCAATGAACCACGCGCCAGCCGCAATCGCGAAGATGATTAAAACAAAGATTGGAAAAGAGGGTATTCCGCGTTCTTCAATGGGACGCACGAAAACATCGACTAGGCGCA
>JAVYMB010000069.1:0-4323 GCA_038740145.1 Candidatus Norongarragalinales archaeon
GTGCGCGGCAGTTTTTCAGGCTACGCCGTTGAGGCCAGAATGCTTAACGCGTTCGAAACCATTTTTATTCATAACCTCGAAGTTTTACTTCTCATACTCGCGTTTTCGTTGCTCTACGGTGCGGGCGCGATTTTCGTTTTGATTTGGAATGCGAGCATAATCGGAGTATTTCTAGGAAAAATCGCACGCACAGCCGAAATCGGCGCTGGCGTGCTCGGCATTCTGCCGCACGGAGTCTTTGAACTACTCGCGTACACAACAGCCGCGCTAGCGGGCGGAATACTCAGTCGCGTGATAGTCCTGCGCCGCCTGCACGCAATCGAGGAACACCAAACAATTTACGACATTTCAAAGCTCACTGGGTGGGCTATTATTTTCCTCGCGCTCGGCGCCTTGATTGAAAGCACAGGCGTAATTAAGTAATTCGAGGCAGAGTAAGCTAAGCGGAAGCGAAAAGCGTTCGCCTCGTTCTATCGCTGCGCACTCTAAAAAAGAAAAAAGGAAAAACCAGTTCACACGAGTTTTTCGAGGTCGTTTTCCTTCTTCTTCGCTAGCCTCGCCACAGAGTCTTTCGCGCCCAAACCAATCGCAATCGCGAATCCGAGAGCTAGCGCGAATACTACTCCGCCAACAATGAGGATGAACGCCGTCTTCAAGATTTCAACGTCGGCATTCGGCAGAATTAACGGCAACGCCATAACTAGAGCAGTGTATATAACAAAGATTTCGAAGACGACGCCGAGAAAGCGTCCAAACGGAATCTTGCTTTCTTTGATGCGGTCAGTCACGTAGTCGCCCGCTAGCAGAGCGAGCACTATGATGGTTGCGCCTTGCACGAGCAACGGCACGTAACCAATGAACCAAGTTACTAGATCTCGGAGAAACAGCAAGCGCGTAATGTCGGCGGCGATTCCGAGGAACACCGCAATCGTTACGAGTTTCAAGAACGAGTCGAGGACGCCCGTAACAGTAAAACCGAGCAGCGCGGTTTCGAGTCCCTTCTTTTTAATCCATTTTTCAAGTCCGACGTGAAGCAAAAACTTGTTTAAAAAGAAGCACAAAAACTTTGCGACAATCCAGCCAACCGCGAGGAAAATCAATACTACTACTACATCGCCGAGTCCAGCTACGAAATTCTCGCCTACGCGAGCGAACGCGTCAGCAAGCCGCTGCTGTAAAGTCGCCCAAACCACGTTCAACCACCCCTCTTTTTCCTTGCTTCCCAACTTTTTCGGTTTATTTTTCCTTTTTATTTTGTTAACGCTCCGCGGGAAAAACTGAAGAAACGCACGCCCGCGACGCGTTCAACGGAAGGGCTAAGGCGAAACACTCAAAAAAAAAACAAGCAGTCGCCTTGAAAGAGGGTTACACTACCAGGATTTAAAAAGGTTTATAAAGGCGCCGTTAGTGCGCCGCAGTGCGATGCATCGCGTTTTTTCGAAAACAAAAAAGCGAGGGGTTTATTAACTTGCGGCGACAAAATAGTGGTTCCTGCCTTATTCTTGACTCCTCGAAAAAAGAATAGAGGAAAAAAAGGAAAACGCTTTGGCAATCGAGAGGCAGGCGTCAAAGTCAGACGATTGAGATTCCGACTGCGGAAAAGGTTTTCGCGGATGGTTCAATACCACAAGCCAACAAAAAAGAAAAGCAGCGGCAGCGGAGGGAAGCGCCGACCGTTGCGGGACAAGCGTCGCGCGCACTGGGGAGGCTTTTTCGCGCGCACCAAGTACGAGCCGCCTAAAGAAGAAAGCGAGGCGGCGGAAGAAAAAGAAGGTAAACCAAGAGAGTTGCGCAAGAGTTTTCGCTCGCGCGGCGGCGGACGCAAAGTGGCGGCTGAAAAAGTTTTTTTCGCTAACTTAGCAACGCCAAGCGCAGGCGTAGTAAAGAAGACGCGTATTCTCAACGTCGTGGAAACGCCAGCGAGTAGGCACTACGCGCGGGAAAACGTAATCGTGCGCGGCGCCATCATTGAAACAGAGGTTGGACGCGCGCGAGTCACAAGCAGACCAGGGCAACACGGCGTAGTAAACGCGGTCCTCTTAGAGCAAAAGCAAAAAGGGCTAGCGCAACAAACGCAAGAGAAAACAACGCAACCAGCCGAGAACAAAAAATGAAATTAAAAGCGAAAAAAGGTGACTGCGAAAAATGGAGTTCGAAGTGTTAGGCACTACGCCGCAAGGCAATTACTTGCTTGAAGCAAGCGGCGACCCAAAACCGATTTCCAAACCAACCGCCGCGTTTCTCGGTAAGACAAAAGTAGGTGTTATTTTCGAAACTATTGCAAGCATTTCGCATCCCTATTATTTGTTGAAACCTTTGCCAGGCACCGAGCCACGCAAAATCGTGGGCAAAAAAATTTCGACTGAAAAATAACTTTAGTTTTTTAGTTGAATAGCGGAAGTGGTTTTGGCGTGAAGGGGGCGGCAGGCGTTGTTTGTCCCGAGTGCAAGTCTCGCTCACTAAAGCGAGACCACGAGCGCGGCGAAATTGTCTGCCAAAAATGCGGGCTCGTAATCGAAGAAAATCTTGTACAAGAAGGACCTGAGTGGCGGGCTTTCGATGCCGAGCAGCGCGCGAGTCGCGCGCGCACCGGCGCGCCCCTCAAATACATGTCGCCCAACAAAGGCATCGTAACGGAAATAGACCAATACAACCGCGACGTGCGCGGAGGCAAAATTGCGCCTTCACAGCAAGCACAGCTTTACAGGATGCGAAAGTGGCACAAGCGCGCAAGCATTTCCAACAGCATAGAGCGAAACCTCGCGATTGCCTTAACTGAACTTAACCGCGTCGCGTCACACCTCGGCTTGCCCGAGCAAATTCGCGAGTCAAGCGCCCTCTTGTACCGGCGCTGCGTCGAAAAAGGACTCATTCGCGGCAGGCAAATCGAGAGCGTCGTAAGCGCGGTTATTTACGCCGTGTGCAGGCAAGCAGGCATTCCGCGGACTCTCGATGAAATCACTCAAGTCGCGGAAATACCGAAGAAAGAAATCGGACGCACTTATCGCCTGATAACGCAGGAAATCGGGCTTAAAATCCCGTTGACGAGTCCACAGTTTTACGTCACTCGCTTCGTCACCGCGCTGCGGCTCAGTGGCGAAACTCAAAAGAAAGCGCAGGAAATTCTCGATCGCGCTATGGAGAAAGGGCTCGTAAGCGGGCGGGGACCAATGGGCGTCGCCGCGGCAGCGGTTTACATCGCGAGCGTGCTCACTGGCGAGCGCCGCACGCAAAAAGAAGTTGCCGACGTAGCGGGCGTAACGGAAGTAACGATTCGCAATCGTTACCGCGAACTCAAGAAAGCGTTAACGCTGAAAGTAAGCATTTGAAAGCAAGCAAAAAGAAAAAACAAAAAAGGCAAAAAAAGTGGGTTGAAATGGAGGAAATAGGGAACAGCGGCAGTGTGGGATCGTCGGGCGCAGCAAGCGAAAAATCGAAGTACACAAACCGCTTCGCGATTTACAAGGCGCGGCGAGCAGGCGGAGGAGCCGCACTGCGGTTTGACTTCAACCCGTCGCGCGAAGCCGTCTTCATCGAGTTCGCCGCGCAGCGAGGCGACGCCGAGCGCGAGTTCGACTGGGAAAACAAGATGGTTTTCAAGCTCGCCGCGGCAGACATCGGAAAAATCCTCGTAGTTCTCGACGGCAAAGCGAGCGCAGTAGACTTATTTCACGATCCGGCAAAGAGTCCCGGAGGAGTAGCGGCCGCAGGAGGCGCGCGGAACGCGGCGCTCGGCGTGGCGAAAACCGAGCGAGGATTCTCGTTCAAACTCAGCCAGCAAGACGCGACGGGGGGAGTTCGCGCACTTACCGTCAACGTCAGTGAAGACGAAGCGGCGCTTCTGCGAATTCTTTTGGCGCGCGCGATAGAGAGAATATTCGCTTGGTGAATTACGCGACGCGTTGCGTTTTGCGCACGAAAAAGTAAGCTACTGCCGCAACTAGCGCCATCGCGACGACTATACCAGGGAGAGTCCAATCAACCGCGGCGCGTTGCGCTGCGACAGTCACAATTGGCGTAGTCGGAGAAGCTTGCGCGCCAGCCGCGCCCGCCTTTACCGCTTGTGCCACGACGTTCGGTGCTTCAAAGTCTTTAAGAGCGTCGGCTGAAAGGCGTTTTTCGACGGTGTAAGAAACGCTGGCGTTCGCTCCAGGCTCTATTTTGTCGAACATCCACTCTACGACCACGCTTCCCTTGCGAATGCTGCGCGGCGCGACAGAGTAGTTGAATACTTCGCCTGGCTCTAGCGCAACGATGTCGGGAATGTATTCAGCTACTAAAACGTTTGAAACGCTTTGATTTCCCTTGTTTTGAATCGTGAGC
>JAVYMB010000070.1:0-4312 GCA_038740145.1 Candidatus Norongarragalinales archaeon
GAGCACTCTTGTTCGCATTCTTCCCTTTCCTCGTCTTCAACAGCCCAACAATAAAAACTACAAATATAGTAAGTGTTCAAGCACGGCGCATAACACGTATCGCGAAAGACATCAGGTTCACCTTCTGAGAACTGCGCCGTATCTAGACTGGTCTCAAAAACGAGTTCTTTTTCCTCGAAAACCTTGAAACCACTCCCTTGTTTAAGTTCGTTTCCAACTATTGCTACCAACGGTTTTGCAGCCAATACCTTCGTTTCGCCTGCCTTCAAAACTAGCTTTCGCGGCTCTTCCTCGCCTTCAACGCGTATTTCAAGCGTCCTCGTTTCAGGATACTGTCGGTTGTTCGTGAAAGCCCAAAACTCAGGTTTTTGTTTGTCCTCAACGCCCAAGTCGTAGTCAAAAACGGTTGCTATTCTCCTTACTTCCAGGCTGTTGATGCCAGACAACGGCTGAACGTGAACATTGAGGCACGCGACACCGTTCGAGTTGCAATCAGCGGCAGGGTCGCCTACGCCGCTCACCCAAAACTTGATTTTGAAGTCTTGCCCGACCATGTTGTTGCCCAACAACTTGAATTCTTTTTTAACGCATCGAGTAGCGTCGTACTTTAACACTTTGTCTCCGTTTCCTTCCAGCAAGCCACTCAAATCTAAGCACGACGGGTCTCCTTGCTCGACAGCTCCTTGCTCGACAGCAAACTCCAACTCTTTAACTCCAACGCGGTATAAGCGCTGCACCTTCCAAATGCTCGTCGTTCTCTTCGTCGCTGACTCTACTTTTGCTAAAAGACGGGCGTTGCCCAATTGTACTTTCACGGGCACGGCGTCAGCCGGGAGAACGCTTGAAACTTGCATTCCCAAGTCCGTACACCCGCCGAGATTCAAGCCGTTTACTGCGTCGTAAGTAATGCTGATGAATCCACCGCAATTGTCTTCTCCAGGTGAAAACCACGTTGTTTTCTCGCCTGTGGCGGGCGGAGTGACTTCCTTCGCTACAAATACTTGCTTCGCCGCGCGCTCGACTTGCGCTAGCGCCGCGCCGTCCCAATCGCTTGCCGTGAAGCGTAAAACGATTTGCCCGTAAGCGTAGCCGCGCTGTAGCGCGGCGCCAGTGAGGACGGGAGCGAAAACCGCTTTACCCGAAATTTTTTCGCTTTTCTTCAACTCGCCTGCGGCAATGCGTACGACTCCGTCTCGCGCGGCGATGAACCCGCCTTTTGCAGGCAAGACGCCGACGAAGCGAAGCGGCGATTGTGCGGCGTTCGGCACGCTTATTTCAAGCGCTGCGTCGTAAACATCGTAATTCGCTTTCGCTGAGTATTCACCGTAAACGAAAGAGTAAGGTTGAGGCGTCGGCGACAAGTGGAGTTGAGCATCGACCGTAACCGCGCCTGCGCTGAAAATATCGTTGGAGTCCTTCGACTCTTTTACTTCTTCGCCTTTCTGCGTTTGGCTTAAAAGCAAGGAAAGCACGGCGGCGTCGCCAGTCGGCGGCTGCCCTGCTTCGCTTGAAGCGATTTTCAACCAAGATTTTTTCTTCAAGAGTTCAGTGGTGCTGGAAGCGAGAACGAGTTGCAAGTCAACTTTGTCGCTTGGCTCGAGCGGCACTGCTTCCGCGATTCCTTCAAGGCGAAGTGGAAAGCGCCCATAATTCGAGCATTGCGCGACTCGCGTCAAGTCGAGTTGCCAAGAACCGCTTGAGTCGAGCACGAATTCTTTTTGCGAGCCGCAGTCGCTCGCGTCTGCAAGCGGGTCGCTGTGTTTTTTGAACGCGAGGTTCGCTTGCGGCGCGGTAAAGGCAAGCTTAAGTCCTTCAAGTTGCTTTGGCTGCTTGAGGAAATCAATCGCGTAATGCACGAGTAAAGGCTTGTAGTCCTTGCTTTCGGGATTCACGCGCTTCATGCTTTTCGCTTCAAAGCCGTCGCCTCCCTCCTTTTCTCCTTGCTCGAAACTCAGCCACAAGCAAGAGTAATCGTCGCAAGTCGTAGCGCTAACCGGCAGTTTTTTCTCGAGTGATTCAGCGTTGCAACCGCTTTCAAGCGGCGAGTCGAGCTCGACTCCAAGCGTCGCGTCGAAAGGATTTCTGTAAATCTTCGTTGCAGCGCCTTCGCCTTTGCGGCCGAAAGAACGCCAGCGAAGCGTCAGCTTTCCTTGGTGCGTGCGCGGGTCAAGCGACGCGTCTGGCGAAATCTTGAACTTTGCTTCAACCACGGAGTTGCGTGAGCCGTCGTACTCCAAGTCGAGCCACTCGTACTTGTTTTCTTTAAAGTCAAGCGGTTTTTCTACTCCGTCAGCGCCTTCGCAACCGCTTTCCTCGCTTGACGCGCTTGCGAGTTCCACTGCAGCGCGAGGCGAGTAACCCGTAAAGAAAGCGATTTCTTCTTCCGCAAACGCAACGTGAAGCCCTGTTCCTTCCAATCCCGGCTTTGCCGCGAGTTGAAAACGCGCGGCGTATTCTCTTCCAGCGACGAGGTGTGTCGCAGGCAAGCCTGTTTCTACTTCAAAAACTCCTTGCAGCGACGCGGCGGTTTGTTCGACTGCGTCGAGCGCAAGCATTTCCGCCGTCAAGTTTACTTCTTGTTCAGGCAACGCTTTAACGTTTTCGAATTCAAACGATTCCGGCAAAAAGCTTCGCGCCGCGGCGGACGCGTTGTAAAAACGCCCGCTGCGAATGGCGACAGTGCAATTCACGCCTAAACACGAGCCGACGTTGGCGCCTAAGCGTGTTACCGCAAATTGAGCGCTTTCTATTGGCTCGCTTGTTTCTAAGTCTACGGCTTGAAAGCGAAGCAGTGCAAGCGGCGCCGCGAGCGTAACGTTTACGAAATTGTTTTCCGCAGCTAGCACGGCGTTGGTTGAACCGAATGCAGCGCCTTTCGACGCGTTCACCATTACGCTCGAGCCTCGGCGCAGTCCGTCGAACGAAACAAGGTTTTTAGTTGTTGAAGCCGAGCGTTCTGCTACTCGGTACAACTGTCCTTTGACGTTCGTCGTGAACAAAACGAAGTCCGCGCCGTTCACTGCAACGCGCTCGTCGTCGAAAGCACTCGCTTCAATCCGCGCGGTATTTTCTGGGGTGATGGGCGTGAGAGTAATGTTCACGCTTTCGCCTGCTGAAAAATTGCCGCTGGCTTCATCGAAGAATCCTTCCTTCGCCGCAACGGCGAAATACGTGTTGCCCGCCGCGTTCGAAAGGTTTAATTCAATATAGCCGTTGGCGTTTGTGTGTTTGTCGCGCACGAGAGGCGTGGCTGCATTCGAAGAATTAAAGACGTCTATTTTTGCTTGCGCGACTGCCGAGCCGTTCGCCGCGAAAACGCGCACAATGCTAGTAGCGTAATTCGCCGCGCCTTCGCACTCGAGCGGAGTGCGCTTCACGCACTCGCCCCAAAAACCACTGGCGTTGCACGACTGCGTTCCATTGCACGCGTCAGTGGTGACGCAGGCAATCGACGCGCCGGCAGTGCACTCAAGGGGAACGCGAGCACATGACTCGAAGAAGCCGCTTGAGTTGCAAACCATCGAGCCGTTGAAGCCTTCACGCGTCGTGCAAGAAATTTTTTGCCCTGGAGTGCAACGGCTGCTGCAAGAAGGATTGTCTTTAACGCAAGAACCATACGCTCCTTGCGCGCCGCAAGTCATTCGCCCTGGGCAGTTGTCGCTCGTCGTGCAAACGATGCTTTGTCCGGCAGTACAGTCTCCGTAGTTCGCGGTGCACTCGCCGTAAGTGCCTGCAACGCAAGTCTTTGTTCCAGCGTAGCCGTCTGGAGTCACGCATGAAGCGTTGGTTCCGTCGCGGCACCCTCCTTGCACTAACGGCGTCAACTTGATTGCGAGCGAGTTTTTGCCTGCCTTGAGGAGCACCGCGTTTTTCGAGCCGTCGAAAGGCAAGTAACCATCGGCTTCCGCGTTAGCGAACACGCGCATTCCAGCGTCGAGTTCAAGCGAAGCTTGCCCTCCAATTGAAACTGCGGTGCCGACGAGCGAATTGCTTTTAGCGTTGTAAACGCTCACGCGTCCATCCACGATTTTCGCCGTCTTCGCGTCGGAAAGCGTTACCACGAGTTTCGCCTTGTCTGAAAACGAGATGGCGCTTGAGGAAGACGGCGTAGGCGTGGCGCTTGAAGGCGGTGAAACCGCGCATGCTTCGCTGGAGCACTTGAGTTCAAAGCGAACTGTTTTTTTCTCTGGATACTTGATTCGTTCTTTTGCTTCCTTGAATCCTTCGAGAGACGCGCGCACGATTAATTCTTTCGCTGGAAGATTGGAAAAAACGAATCAAGTATCCAGAGAAAAAAACAGTTCGCTTTGAA
>JAVYMB010000071.1:0-4290 GCA_038740145.1 Candidatus Norongarragalinales archaeon
GTCGGCGCAGTAATCGACTTCCTCATCATCGCGCTAGTCGTCTTCCTAATCGTGAAAATGATTATGCACGAAGACGCCACGCAAAAACGCTGAATTTGGGCTGTCGACGCGCTCACTACAGTTTTTTCTTCAGCGAATCCAGCTTGCTTTTCATAGACAGCGACTTGTCCTTGCGGTCGTCAATCTTAATCGTCGTGAGAACGCGCGCCACGCTTCCGCCCGAATCCCGAAAAACTGTTTCGTGCATTTCCTTCGCCGCAGCGAAGAGTTCGTCGAGTTCGCCTTCAACCACCGTGCACATCGGCGTCAACTCGAATTTCAACCTCCGCTTTTTCAAAACGCGCACCGCCGCCGCGACGTGCTTGCTGATTGAAGCCGTTTTCGTGCCGACTGGAACAACGCTGATTTCCATCACGGGCATTTCGACCGCCTTCGCTCTACTTTTTTCCGTCTCGCGCGAATCAAGCGTTTTTTAAAGCGAACTCGAGTGCGAGAGTTAAAACCAAGAAGATTAATGAAAAAACGACTGTGAAGCACGGCGTCGCGCTCGACTTTCCCGTTGCGAGACGGCGTAAAACAACTATAATCGTTGTGAGCAGCAAGAATAACGTGAGTGCTGCAGGCAAGAATAGTAACACCCATGAGCCACTCAAAGCGCTGAAAACTAGCGCAGCCAGCAGAAGCGCTGAAACAAGCGTAACCGTAATCGAAAACTCGAAATTCTTTTTCGGTGGAGTCGGCACTGGCTTGCGAGTCACGAATGAATCATCGATTTTGAGTTTTGAAGCGGCGACGTAAAAACCGAATATCGTCAAAAAGTTTGTTAGGCCAAGCAACGCGAATTTTACAGTGTTCGGCTTTCGCCCGCGGAAAACGATGAGTGCGGCGACTGCACTCGCGAGGCACGAAGTGACGGCGAAAACTATGGCGAAGAACAACCAAAAGTTGCGGGCGGCGAAGTATTCCAAAGCGATTTTAGGCGGGGAAGAAGCATTAACCCACAAGTCTTCAACTAACTCGCTCGCTGGCGCGTGGATTTCAATTTTCGTGTAAGCAAAGTCCCGCAACACTCCGCGCTTTCCAAAGAATTCTTCCAGCGAATCCGGAATCGCGTAGTTGTTTTGAACAAAGTAACTCGTTCGTGTCGCGCCCTTTATTTCTTCGGAGAGCGCTGGCGTCACGTGCCCCGTCACATAAAGCGCTATTGGAATTAGCGTTTCGCCGTAAACGCTCGTTGGCTTGAGAGGGAAAAACAGTTTTTCTGTTGGAAATGATACAAAGACGCCTAAGGGCTGGTCGCGGAGCGAACGGGAATAAGCACTCTTGAATTTTTCAACGTCAGAAATCCACGCTATGACGAAAGAGTACTCCTTGCCGAAGTAGCCGCTCAACGCGTTTTTTGCTTCGCTCGGTAGCGTTAAACCTTTCGATGCAACATAGTCCGCCAACGCGTTTTCGTTTCTCGCCGTCACAACTTCAGTCGTCAAACCCATTTTTTCTACGTAGGCGTAAACCTCGACTCTTTCATTCCCACCTACCGCACTGAATCTGCCGAACCAAAAAACTAACGCGAACGGAAAAACATAAATTTGACTAAAGCGCGCGAGGGTGAAAGAATTTGAAACCGCGCTGTCGCGTTAAATGTCGCGACCGCGCAACTGCGGAAAACCAGTGACTACGTCGATTTCCACTTTGTCTGGAGAAGCGGGAACGGGAAAAAGCCAAACTGCCTTGTCGCCGCTCAATTCAGCATTCACGACGAGAATCATTTTTTCGACGCCGTCAACGTAATTAATCGCCGCGTACTGCTTGCGTTCAGACATGAGGCTCCACAGCTCCATGTCTGGATCGTGAATCAAGCCAAATCCGTCTGCTGAAGCGGAGCGCGAGACGAAAACTAGGAAAAAAGAAAAAAACAGTAAGGCCGTCAAACTTTTGTAATTTGAATTCAAGAATACCACGAAAAGCAATTAAACAAATTCGCCTTTAATAATATTGCCAAAAAGACAAGAGGCGAGCGATGCTGAAAAAAAGAAGGAGTGGCAGGGTCAAAACTTTTTAGCGCAATACTCGACGAGCCCCTTGAAAACTCGTAATCCGTCGCTCTCACCATCGCCTTCGCCCTTCAAGCCCGTGCGCGTCCAGTCGCGCGACTGCCACGCGAACGCCGCACGCTCCGGGTGAGGCATTAAAGCGAAAACGTTTCCCGCGGGGTTGCAAACGCCAGCAACGTCGTCAAGCGAAGCGTTCGGGTTTTCAGGGTAAGAACCGCGCGCGAGTTCACCGTTCGCCTTGCAGTAACGAAAAACGATTTGCTTGTTTTCGTCTAATTCGCGCAAAATTTGTTTTTCTTTGCCTGGTTCGAGCGAGAATTTGCCTTCCGCGTGCCCCACTGGCATTTCCACGACTTCGCCGTCAGCGTAATGCTGAGTGAACGCTTTAGAATGCCCTGTTTTTTTAAGGAAAATCCAGCGGCATTCGTAACGCGCGCTGGCGTTGCTCGCCATGCATGCTTCCGGCGCGTCAGAGATTCCGCGCAATCCAGGCAGCAAGCCGCTTTCTATTACGACTTGCATTCCGTTGCAGATTCCGAGCACTGGTTTTTCACTTTCAACGAACTGCTTGAGTTCCACGCCAAGCAAACTCGTGAATTTGCGCGCCCAAATGACTCCGCTGCGGATTTGGTCGCCGTAACTAAAGCCGCCTGGAAAAATCAAGGCGTCGTAATCCTCGAGTTTCTTGTCGCGGTGCAAGCGGTTGAAGTGAATGACTTCGCTTGCTTGACTCGCGCCGGCAGCGAGCACCGCGTCAAGCGTTTCCGCGTCGCAATTCGTTCCAGGCGCGCGAACGATGCAAACGCGAACGTCGCTTTTCTTCATTTCTCTTTTTCACTTTTTTTCTTTTTTCGTTTCTTCGTTTACTTCAGTGTTTTCTGCCAAACGCGCTTGAGCTCGAAAACGTTTTCGCGCACGATTTCTGTTCCGCCTAGCGTCTTGACTGCGAAGTCGTGGTTTTGCGTGAAAATACCGATGCAGCCGAACGCCGTTTCTTTGAGGAAAGCTTCGAATTCCGCTGCGTGGTTTGGTTCGACTTCAATTAAAAGCCGCGAGTTGGATTCACTGAACAAGACGAAGTCGTTGCGTTTGACGTCCGGCGCGCGCGGCACTTGCGTTAAATCAATTTCAACGCCGAAGCCGCCGGCGAAAGCCATTTCCGCGGCCGCGACAGCTAGTCCGCCTTCACTGCAGTCGTGGCACGAGCGCACGCATCCAGCATCCATCGCGCGAAGCACGGCTTCGTAAAGCGCGAGCGCTTTTTTTCCGTCAACGCTTGGAATTACGCCGGCGTTGCGAGCGTCGCCGCCTAACGCGGCGCAGTAGTGCGAGCCACCGAGTTCGAGCTTCGTTTCGCCGACAACGTATAGATGGTTGCCGGCGCGCTTCGCGTCCATCGTCACCGCGCGCCGCACGTCGGGAATGACTCCAAGCGCGCTGACGACGAGGGTTTGTGGAATTGCGATGCCCGCGCACTCGTTGTGCAGCGAGTCTTTGCCTGAAATGAACGGCGCTTTGAAAGCAAGCGCGTAATCGTAACACGCTTTGCTTGCTGCGACTAGTCCTCCAGCCTGCGCTTCGTTGTTCGGGTTTCCCCAACTGAAGTTGTCGAGCAACGCCCACCGCCTGCCGCCAACGCAAACATTGTTGCGAATCGCTTCGTCGATGGCGCTTGCAGCCATTTTGTAGGCGTCGCTTGAAAAAAACGGATTAAAACCGTTCGAGAGAACCGCGCCTTTCCAAGAGTCGCGCAACGGGCGAATCACTGCCGCGTCTCCAGGGCCTTCGCTCGTTATTCCTTGCATTGGTTTTATCGCCGTGCTGCCTTTGACTTCGTGGTCGTAACGCCGCACGATGCTTTCCTTGCTCGCCACGTTTGGCGCGCCCAAGATTTTCTTTAGAAGTTCGCCGTATTTTTGCGGGTTTGCTGGCTCGGAAAAAGTCAAGGGCATTGGCTTGGTTTTCGTGATTAACGCTCCTTTTGCAGTCGTTGGTTGCGTGAAGAGAAAACTCATTTCGAGTTCAGCGACGACGACGTTTTTGTAAAACAACCGCAGCAAGCGTTCTTTCGTTAGTTCGCCGATGACGGTCGCTTCAACGAGTTCATCCTCGAAAATTTTCTTGACTGCCTCGACGTTGCGTTGCGGCACGACGAGAAGCATTCTTTCTTGCGACTCGCTAACCCAGATTTCCCAAGGCGCGCGCACGGGGTACTTCAACGGGACAGCGTCAAGCC
>JAVYMB010000072.1:0-4251 GCA_038740145.1 Candidatus Norongarragalinales archaeon
GTCGGCGGGATGGGTTTCCGCTTACGCTCTGCCTTTAATGAGTTTGTTTAGAAACAAGGTGGGGTTGGCGGCGACGAACCTAGTGCAGCGAGGAGCACTCCTTAAAGTCGCAAGCATTCAAGGACTCGTGAACACGATCAACAACCTCAACCTCGCGACGGCGTGGCAATGGTTCATCATGAGCCGCGCCCAGAATTACGTGACGGCGTGCAAAGACCCGCAGCACTTGATTTTCGCTTACCAAGAACTCAAGCCAACCGTAAAACAAAAAGCGAGTGGGTTGAACGACAAGTTGAAGTCGATTACCGACGCTCTCGGCAACCTCAAGCTCGGGCAAGCAGCCGTGCAAGCCGCGCAACCAACCGCTACTCCTCTCGAGAGTATGAAGGAAATTTTGAACGCTAAAATAGGAATGCAAAACCAGTACGGAAACGTGCAGCCGGAAGACATTTTTTACCTTCAAATCGAGCGTAGCGCGTTCTCGCTGAAAAGCCGCTTGTGGGACTTGCTGCGTGGCGAAGGCTGCCGCTTTCAAGAAAACTACCAAAGCGGCGACAAGACGGCGCGCTTCACCGTCGACGGAATCAACTTTTACGACAAGCAAGGACGCCTCGCGGCGTCTTTCAACGACTACGCTTGGCGCTTGCGTTCGCTCGGACGCTTGCGCTCGCAAGAACTCGCGCGAGTGATTCTACCGAACAAACTCATTCAAGCGCGACTCGAGTGCGCGGCTGACGCGCCTTTCCTTGAAGTCAAGGCAGGCGGCGCTTCCACGCTCGTTGGTTCGTGCGCCACGGCGGAATGCCTTAAAACACGCATTTTTGAAGTAACTGGACGCGCCGTGGCGAACGGCGACTTGACGCCGTTCGTCGGGCGCGTGTCGAGCGTTGACACGAGCGAAGGAATCGCCGCGATCGAACAAAACGCGATTCGCTTCACGCGCCTCGTCGCGGAAAAAAGCGAGGGCGGCGCAAAGAAGGGAAGCGAAACCAGCGCGCCGAGTGTCGACGATTATTCCCAACTCGGCAGCAGGCTTGAAGGCTCGCGGCTTACCGTGCGGGGCGACGCGAGCGTCGTGCTCGACGGTCCTCCTGGAAGCACGACTCGCGAAGCGCGTCTAGGCGAATTGCGCACAATCATCGGCGATAGAGGAAAAATCGAGTTCGACTCGGCAACCGGCAACATTGTTTTGTTCATTTACGTCCTCGCTCAAGAACTCGCGGCTAATGTAAACAAAATCGACGCGAACGTCGCGAAAAACAAGTTGCCTGACGGCACTGAAACGCCTGCAATAAAAATGGACGCCGGAGAAAAAACAGGGTTAGACCCGACTTTCCGCAACGCGTTAGCGTCAATTCAAGGCGAAGGCGGAATGCAGTCATGGGAAGACGAAAACCACTTGTTTTATTTAACTAAAGACGCGGCTGGAAACGACGTTCTCCGCGTAATAGACAAGAAGACAGGCGAAGTAACCGACTACAAAATCACTGGGCCGCTCCAGCGAAATCCCGACGGCAGCATTACCGTGCCGACAGACAAAGGCAACTTCAAGTTTTCTTTCGATAAAGACGCAGCGACAGGCGCGCCCATCTTGCACGCCGAAGGACCTGGACTCGCCGACCTCGCCGCCGCCCTCCTCGCGGCGCGCGGGCAAAACGGAATCATGACTTTCAACCCTTCAACGGGCGCAATCAGTATTTACAACGGGCAAGACATTCCGTTGTCGCCAGAGTTCGCGAAGAAAGGCATTTCGTTTACGGGCGACGAGAAAGGCAACACTCGCGGCGTTCCGCAAGAAAACTTGTTTGGACCCACTCGCGGTGGAACAGCAGGCGCCCGTGAAAGCGAAGGAAGGGTTCCGTTGGCGTTGCCGTCTTGGCCTGAGCAACCGCTTTACGCCGTTCTCATGCTCACGTGCGTCCTAGGATTCGTTCTCGTGATCCGCCGCCGCACGACAATCACAACATTTTAGGAAGCCAAGAAAAACGCTTTAAACGAGTAAGCGCTTTATTCTTCGCGTTGCCTCGGTAGCTCAGTTGGTTTAGAGCGCTCGCCTTGTAAGCCCATTTTCTTTTTGGAAAAAAGTAGGTTTACAAAAGAAAAAACGAAAAAAAAGGAAGAGGCGGAAAGCAAGGAAAGCGAGAAGTCGAGGGTTCAAATCCCTCCCGAGGCTTTCTACGAAATTTTTACGCTGGCGACTTCGCGCAACGCGCTCGACGCGAGGTCGTTTGCCTTCACGAACTCGTCGCTCACAGTGTAGAGATAGTTGTCCATGTAAAGCGAGCGCTTGACTTGCGCTTGCGAGTAGTAGTATTCACCGCTTTTTAGTAGTTCGTCGGCGTCCGCGTGCGTCACTCTCCCGCGCAAAACGAAACCGCTTTCAGGGGAAACCGAGAAAACGTAAGCGCCTTGAAACACGTAGTCGCCGTAAGTATGCGGTGGAACGCCGAGGGGATACTTGCGCTCGTCAATTTCAGCGAGCAAAACAGGGATTACGAGCAAGTTCTTCGTCTTGCTGAACAAAAAAGCTTTGTGGTCATGCAACGCGAACGAATCCGTACCACGGTCGCCGATTTCAAATTTAGCGACTTCCTTGGGGTTTGCTAAATCGCTGACGTCGAAAAGCGAGAGTTTTACGCCTTGATACCACGCGAAATCACCTTCGCTTTCCTCGGCTGGAACCGCGCTTTTACCGAGGCCGATTACGTGGTTGTCGTCGTACGGATGGAGGTAATCCGAGTAACCGGGAATCTTGAGTTTCCCGAGAATCTTCGGATTCCGCGCGTCGCTTAAATCGATTACGAAAAACGGGTCGACTTTCTTGAACGTCACGAGGTAAAGGCGTTTTCCCATGAAACGCGCCGAGTAAATGCTTTCCCCAGGCGCTATTCCCGTTAGTCTACCGGTTACGCGCAAGGCGTCGTCCAAAACGAAAACGTTGCTTGACGTCGTTGTTTGCATTCTGCTTGATTGTCCTTGCGTCGTTGCAATGCGGAAAAAGCCAGCGGCGTCTTCATCCATGGAAAACTGGTTGAGAACGTATCCCGGTACTTCTCCACTCGCAGCGAAAACGAACCCGCCGTCCGGTGCGAGCGCGATTTTGTTGATAACCGTTTTTTCTCCGTAACCCCCGTTTTCCCATTGCAAACGGGCTTTTTCAAGTTCTTCATAGAGCTTATGCTGAAGTTCGTCGCGCTGCGCTTCGCTCACGTTCACGTCTTCGTAAACCGCGCGGCTCGCGAGCGCGCTCTTAATGCGGTCTTTCGCCCACTCCGGGAAATCGCTTGCGTCAACCGCCTCAATTTTTTGCTTTACTTCTTTCGGCAAGTAATTCCAATAAACTTTCTCGAAAGCGCGCCACGTCGGGTAATAGTAATCATAACGCGTGTCCGTCAAGTAAAAAGCGTTGCGCGAAGCGTAAAGATTTTGCGTTCCGCCAGCAAGAATGACTTTGCGCTGCTCGGCTTTCGCCAAGTCTTTCAAGTCAATCGCGAGGAATACCTGAAAATTATAGTAATAACACGGCCAGTCGAAGTAACTAATCTCGCTCGGCGCGAAAACGCGCGCGACGCCGTCCACCGCGTAAAACGGCACTGGGTATTTCGGGTGAAAATTTTCGTTGAACACCGCGTAAACACGTCCGTCTATCATGCGCGAGTTAACGTAATTGCCTTTCAACTCAATGTTTTTCACGCGCTTCGGCTGCGTTTTGTCCGCCAAGTCGAACACGTCTAAGAACGCGACGCTCTCGTAATAATACGGGGGATAAATTTCAGGCGCTATGCTTCCAGCAGTGATTTTTGATTGCGTTTCTGGCGGGAATTCTTTAATTACGGGAAGCGGCGGAAAACGCTTGGCGTCGCGCGAGCCGAACGCGACGAGTTTGTCTCCGAAAACTAATATCTCGCTAACCACGCCGTCAACGCTTATTTTCGAAACGACTTTCGCTTCGCTCGGCGGAAACGCTTGAAGAACTACTATTTCTCCGTTAGTTGTTTCGCTTCCACAGTTAAACAATCCAAAGCACTTGCGTGAAGCGTAACGCGGCTGCTTTACAACGTAAACGTATTTCCCGTCGTTTTTCACTATGTCTGCCTCGTCAACGCCTTCCACTTGCACGTTAGTAGTAGAATACTCTCTTGCTTGCACTCCGCCCAACCCGTCCGCTGCGGTTTCAGCCGCGCCAGCCTTAACAAGAGGCGAGCCGAGAACGCCAGGCGCGTTTATCGCGGAAACGCGTTCTCCATAGCC
>JAVYMB010000073.1:0-4221 GCA_038740145.1 Candidatus Norongarragalinales archaeon
GCCGCCGAACCTCGAACGACTGCGCCTCGTTCAAATCGGCGGCAACTTGTGCGCGAGCTTCACAACGCCAGTAATTTTCATCGCTTCCTCGCGCGGTAGTTCTAAAACTTTGACTTCAGCACCGCTGCACAGCAACTCGTTGGCTTTCGCCACGCCTGCTTCAATCGTCTCGCGTTGTAGTCCAGAAGGCACGTTGAAGTCGAACCGCGTAAGCGCGTCGCCGAGCTGGTTTCCGGTTATTTGCACACCTCGCTCGAACACTACTGCGCCGAGGATGTGTGCCGCCGTGTGCATTCGCATGATTTTATAGCGCCGCTCCCAATTCAAAATCATTTTCACTGAGTCGCCTTCAACGAGGCCTTCGCGGTCGACATAGTGCGCGGCTTCGCCTTGCTCTTTAAGAACTTTGTCGACTTTGAATTCAGCTCCGTCGCTCGCGCGAACGATTTTTCCAGTATCACTGGGCTGTCCGCCGCCTTGAGGATAGAAAACCGTTCGGTTGACGAACACGCGCTTGCCTTCGACTTTTTCTATTTGCGCTTCGCACTCGCGCAAGTAAGAATCGTTCAAGTAAAGCAGTTCAGTCAAACAACTACCTCCAACTACTTCCAGTCAAAAACGCTCACCCAAGTACGCTAACAAGGTTTACCTAAGCAACAGTTTAAGCGATTCAAGGTATTGGCGGCTCGTGTTCGAATCACGCCTAGTTGTGGAGCGAATGGAACTATCAAGTATCTTTTCCGTCGGCTTAAAATTGAATCGGCGCAGAATTTTATTCACGTTTTCAACCGCGTGCAAAACACCTATTATCATAGCGTTGTGACGTGGGTCGAAGACAACTGCGTGCCCAGTCTTGTTCGTGTACGTCTTCGCGAACTCCATCAACTTCCTTTTAGTAGCTGGTTGCAGTTTTTGCTTCGACTGGAGTATTATGGCGGTCACCTGCCTTTCGTTTTCGCCTGGAACGAAGTCTAAAACGTAGTGTACTCTCGCAACCTGTTTTTTCGGAATTTTTTTTGATAGTTGGCGCAACAAAACCTGCAAAGACATTCAGCAACTACCTCCGCGGGACAAAGCCGCGCAAACGCCTTTTTTTCCTTGAAGCGCTTTGAGTGGGCCTGCGGAGAATCGAACTCCGGTTCTTCGCTGTGTAAGAGCTCCGCGGCGCGCGACGCGATCAACAACGAAAATCGCTTCAAGCGCCTCGACGTCTTAACCACTCGACTACAGGCCCGAAACAAAAGTTTTTGAGCGCCGCGGTTTTTATTTGCAAGGGTTTTTAAAGTTCATATTCGTAAGCGCTTGAAAGTATTACGGTTGGCTTTCGCAGGCGAGCGGGGTGGTTGTTGAATGCACCGAATCATTTGGTTTAAAATAGGTGGAAGGCGGCTGCACTTGCTTAAACTCGCAGGCGCTTTCGTTCTGCTCGCAGCAATCGCTAAAGTAGCGGAAGCAGCTTACTGGATTTTCGTCACCGTAGAAAAAATCAGTTACGCTACGCTGCGTCCAGACGCGATTCCGCAACTCTTCGGTTGGAGCATGGGGGCGCCTTACTTCTTCTCAAACGAAGACGTGCTTGGCGTCCTCCTCGGGCCAGTCGCGGGCTTTTTGTTTTGGTTGGCGGTAGTCGTTGTCGGCTTGATGGTTTACCAAAGCGGAAAAGTGGTTTTTCCGATAGAGGAATACGAGCAGCGCGTGAGTGAATACCACCGAGATTTGATTCGCCGCGCGGTTGCGGCGCACAAAAAGAAAAAACAAGAGAAATAACAATTGGAAAAGTTAAAATGAAAAAAAGAAACGTTTTATTAAATAAGGGTAAGTTTAGAAAACGGTGAGGTGAGAAATTGGCTAAAGAACGTGAGAGTCCCGCGGCATGCGGACTTGGGACGGTAGTCGCTGGCAAAACGCTCGGAGAATACTGGAGCGTTGTTAAACTACCAGTGCTAGTCGTCGTGGCGTGGAGCATTATTCAAATGCTTGCGGCGTTCATTTCGCCTGGACTGTACGCCGGCTATGGTTTCATGGCAGGCGGAATGCTCGGCTTGCTGGGCTCGTTAATCGGCTTAGTCGCGTTCCTGTATATTGGTTGGAGCGCGATTAAAACGCACGGATACGAGTTGATGCACGCGGCAGTCGCCGGCGGAGTCGCTGGAGTAATCACCGGCATAGTCGCATTCATTTTGTCCATCGTGACTTTCTTCGGCGTCGGCTCTGCAGTAGTGGCCGCGGCGGCAGCCGCTGGAATGGGTTACGGAGCCGCGGCGGGAATGTTTACGGTTGGAGCAATCGTAATAGGCGGAATAACCGGCTTGATTGTCGGAGCGATTGTTGGAGCGATTCTCGCGGGAATCGGCGCTTTCGCAGCGCAAAACGTGAAGTAAAGCCGGCAGTACTCTTTCTTTTTGTTTTTTCTTCTTTTTCTTTTTCCCTTTTTCTATTCTTTTTTCCAACCGTATTTTAAAATCCAACCGCGTTATTTCCGCAGTGGGTTGATTTGGCTTACAGGATAGCACTTATCGGCGGCGGAGGAGTCGGAAAAACAACGCTCGCTTACGCCTTTTCTGGACACGCGCGCAAGCAAGGACTTGAAACGCGAGTCGCGAACCTCGACCCTGCAGCGCACCGCTTGCCTTACGCGCCTTGCTTTGACATCCGCGACTATTACTCGCTGCGGCGCGTCATGCGCGAGCACAAGCTAGGGCCAGGCGGCGGACTCAAAAAAATTTACGCTGACTTCGCCCGAAACGCAGCCGCGCTCCGCGCTTTCGACGCGGCTGCTGCGGCGTGTGACTGGCTGCTTTGTGACACCGCTGGTTCTCTCGAGTTGTTCATGCTCGAGGGGCGGGCGTCTTTGCTCGCGCGAATTGCTGACGCGGTTTTATTCGTCGTCGACAATGAAGCGGCAGCCAACGAGTCGGACTTGCTGCTACTCAAGGCTTTAAGCGCTACGCAAGAATTAAAGTACGCGCGACCCACGCTTTGCGTGATAAACAAAAGCGACTTGCTCGAGAAAAAACAAAAGAGGAATACGCGCGGCGCTCGCAGCGCGCGAGGCAACGAGCGCGCGCCTTGCGGCGCGCGGTTGCTCGCGGAATTCGGAGAAAGCGAAGCGCGCGGCTCATTGAGCGTGGTTGACGATAGGCTGCGGCAATTGCTTTCCGAAGTTGGACGACGCGAGCGAGTAGTGCAAGTAAGCGCGTGGGAGCGAACGGGACTCGGGGTGCTCGCGGATGCGTTGCACGAGTTGCGTTGCGAGTGCGGCGATTCGTCTTGAGCCCAAACGGTTTCAGCTAAAGAATTTTTTCAGTTTTTTTCGTTTTTCGAAAGGTTTTAAAACCGAGGCGCGAGTCATTATTTTTGGAAGGGCGGCCCGCCGTTTCGCGTTTTTTAGTTTTTTTTTGGTTCGCGGTTTGCGCGGAATCGTTCTTTAAAGGCAACGAGGTTTAGGTTTGTTTTACTGAAGCCGATTGAAGCGGCTTTTGAAGAGTAATTGAGGGGTGTGTAGATTGCACGCGTCGTACGCGTTGTTGTTTTCAGGGTTGGCAAACCAACTCGCTGTTGTAAACCAATTCCTAGAAATTTTTTTGATGGTGCTCGCGCCACTCCTAGTGATTTACGCGATCGTGGCGTACCGCGGGCAATACGAGTCGCGGTCTATGCCTGTGTTAATTTTCCTTGCAGTCGCGATTTCGCTTGCCGCTGTCTTCCACGTCGCCGCTGGAAACGCTTATGTGAGCAATGCGAATTCCATTGCGCACCACTTCAATTTTTTCGAGAACGTCGCACTCGTCTTGTCAATGCTCGCACTCCTGCTTGTGCTGCGTAGCTACGTGCACTCGGAAATAGATTTGATTAAAAAACGCGAATGGAAGCCGCGCGAAGTCCTGCGCCAAAGCAAAAGACAATAAGATTTGATTAAAAAATAAAAAAATTATTTCTTGTTTTTTTCGTATAAGGCTACTACGTCGCGTACCCTGACTTCTCTTCCGCCGAGGCCTTCAACTACGCCAAGTATTTTCGGCGCGAGTCCAGCGTCAAACAAAGCCGCTTTCAACTCGCTTGCAAGGATTCCTTCGCCGCCAAGGCAAACGGCTTTCTCTACGACTATGACGCGTTCAACTTTCGAAAAAACTTGCGCCAGCGCTTTCGCGGGGAAAGGCCGAAAGCAGCGCAGACGCACGAGCCCTACACTCTCGCCGCGCGCGCGCAACGCGTCTACAG
>JAVYMB010000074.1:0-4204 GCA_038740145.1 Candidatus Norongarragalinales archaeon
CTTTTCCGCTTGCGTCCCACGAGGATGCGTACGTTTTTCGCTCCGACGTGCAAAGGCTGTGCTTTAGGCGACGCGACTGCTCTTGCGAGGTGTTTAACGTGAATTGGGTGTTGCGCCGCGCGAATGCGTGCGAGTACGCTGCTTGCTCCCGTTTTGTTTTCAGAAGCGATTGCCATGATAAAACATTACGCCGACATTGTTTTAAACTGCTTGGCTTTAACCATTCGTAATGACTAAACCGGAAGGAGAAAGAAAAGAACTAGACCCGTGGAGCACCGCGCTCGTAAAGGATTACGACGATTTGTTTCAAAACTTCGGGCTGCAGCGAATTACTCTTGCTTTGCGAGAAAAGTTGAGTGACTCGCGAAACTTCAGGCGCGGCATCGTCTTCGCTCACCGCGACTTCGACAAATTCGTCGCAGCCGCGGAGCGAGGCGAAGCGACTGTAGTAATGAGCGGAATCAAGCCCTCCAGCGAATTCCACTTAGGCAGCAAACTCACGGCTGAAGAAATCGTTTACCTTCAAAAAAAGTTTGATTCGCAAGTGCATTACTGCGTTGCGGACTTCGAAGCTTACGCCGACAACGGCTTGAATTACGAGCAAAGCGCGGCGCTTGCAGTTGACAACGTCGCGGACCTGCTTGCGCTCGGCCTTGACGAACGCAAAGCAGTTATTTACAAGCAGTCGCGTTCGCTTCCCGTCTTGAACCTCGCTTTGAGGGCTTCGCGGAAAACAACGCCGGCAACATTGGAAGCGCTTTACGGCCACAAAAACCTCGCGCTTTACCTAGCAGTCCTCGTGCAAGCAGGCGACATCTTGCACCCGCAACTTGCCGAATTCGGCTCGTGCAAACACGTTTGCGTGCCAGTCGGAATAGATCAAGATCCTCACATTCGCTTTGCGCGCGACTTGGCGGCGAAAATGAGTTTCACGGCGCCGGCCGCGACTTTCCACCGATTGTTTCGCTCGCTCGGCGGCGAAACGAAGATGAGCAAACGCGATCCACTCGGCGTGATTACTCTCAACGACTCGCCAGAACAAGTCAAGCGAAAACTCGCGAACGCATTCACGGGTGGACGCGCGACAGTCGCGGAGCAAAGACGCCTCGGCGCGGAGTACGAGAAATGCGTCGTCGCCGAACTCGACTGGTTCCACTTCGAGGAAAACGATGCGGCGGTTTTCGAACGCAAGCGCAAGTGCTTGAGCGGGGAACTGCTTTGCGGCGAGTGCAAAAAGCAAGTCGCCGAAAAAATCACTTCGTTTCTGCGCGCACACCAAGAAAAAAAGCGTAAATTCAAGCCTAAAGCGGAAAAAATTTTGGGCGATTGCTAGTGGTGAAGCGAGGCGTTGTTGCTTGCAGCGCTCGAGGCGCACGCAAGGTTTTTAAGCGAGTTTTATTTTAACGCTTTCCCTTGATTCACGGAAAGGAAGGTGGCTGTCTTTGAAACTGCTTCGCGAAACTACCAGTGTGTGCCCCGAGTGCTTGGCGTTGCTTCCCGCGCGCGTTTTCGAGGAAGGCGGCAAGGTTTGGATTTCGCGGAGTTGTGCGAAACACGGCGAAACGCGGGAAGTTTATTGGAGTGACGCGAGAATGTTCGAACTCGCCAAGCGTTACGCTCACGACGGAAAAGGAATTGAAAACCCTGAGTTAGCGAGCGACGGCGAAAAATGCCCGTTTGAATGCGGATTATGCAAGCGCCACAAGTCGCACACCGCCCTCGCAAACCTAGTGGTGACGAACCGGTGTGATTTGGCGTGCTGGTATTGTTTTTTTTACCGCAAGCGAAACGAGCCAGTTTACGAGCCTTCGCTAGCACAAATACGAAAAATGCTGCGGCGGCTCAAGCAACAAAAACCCGTGGCGTGCAACGCGATTCAACTAACCGGCGGCGAACCAACGCTTCGAGACGACTTGATTGACGTGATTCGTCTATGCAAACGCGAGGGATTCGAGCACGTTCAACTCAACACGAACGGCATTCGCTTGAGTAGAGATGTTGAACTCGCGAAACGCATCAAGGAAGCAGGCGTCGGCACGCTTTACTTGAGTTTCGACGGCGTAACGCCGCAGACTAACCCTAAAAATCACTGGGAGATTCCAGCGGTTCTCGAAAACTGTCGCGCCGCCGGAATAGGCGTCGTCCTCGTGCCCACGCTCATTCGCGGAGTCAACGACCACGAAATGGGGGAAATGATTCGTTTTGCTCTCGACAACGTCGACGTCGTGCGAGGCATAAACTTTCAACCCGTAAGCATCGTGGGAATGGTTCCCGCAAAAGAGAGAAACAAAATGCGTTTAACGATTCCTGACGCCGTGCTTGAAATCGAGAGGCAGACGCGCGGCGAAATCGCGCGCTTCGACTTTTTTCCAGTGCCTTGCGTGAGTTCAGTGACGCACTTCGTGGAAGCGCTGCGCGGCAAGCCGCAGTACGAACTCAGTGCTCACTTCGCCTGCGGCGCGGCGACTTACGTCTTCAAGGAAGGCGAGCGTATTATTCCAGTGACTCGCTTCATCGACGTTCCCGAATTATTCAGTCTTCTCGAGCGAACGGCGGAGGCGATTCGCGCTGGAAAAAACAAGACTCTCGCGAAACTCGAGTTAGCTTACGCGGTGCGCAAACTCGTGAACGCCGAGAAAAAGCCGTCGCGCTTTGACGCAACGCGAATTTTGAAGGACGTACTCCTTAAAGGCACTTACGACGCTTTGCGCGAATTCCACCGCGATTCATTATTCATTGGAATGATGCATTTTATGGATCTCTACAATTACGACGTTGAGCGGGTAGAGCGTTGTTGCATTCACTACGCGATGCCTGACGGAAGAATCGTGCCTTTCTGCGCTTTCAACGTATTGCCACAGTTTTACCGCGATTCCGTGCAAAAAAAATTCTCGGTTTCGCGTGCTGCGTGGGAGCGCAAGCACAAGCGCAAGCTCGCCGACGATTTTTACAAGCGAAAGTTGCCCGAACGCGAACTCGCAGCCGCGCCTCAGCCGCCTGCCGCCGCCGTGCGCGAGCACAGCGCTGGCGTAGTCACCGACTACAGCAAGTAAAACTTTAACTCACTAAACACTCGTCTCGTTTCTTCTTTTTCAATTTTCCACATGCAAGATTAGTGGAAGTGCGGCTCGCGCCGCATATATGAAAAAATATTTTTTGTGATGCAAAAAAAAGGTTTTTAAACCCATCGACTTTAAGGGCTAAAGACGATTATTAACCGTAAAAACAGTTTTTGACGTTTTTTGGTTTGTAGGACGCTGTAAGAGAGGTTGATTGAATGAGTTTCAAGCAATTATTGTTTTTGGGCGTGTTGTGCGTGCTTTTCGCGGGATTCGCGGTGGCGGGCTCGTACGACATAAACGTTTCACTTTTAGGCCCAGCGAACGGCAATTGGAACGCCACGGTTTCGTCTTTGAACTTTACTTTCATTCCGATGTGGCAGGACAGTATAAGCTCGTGCGACTTGTACACTAACGCAACTGGAACGTGGGCGCTTTCCAGCTCGAACCAAACGCCAATGAAAAACAATACTCAAAACGGCATATACAATTTTACAATTCCCACGAACGGCACGATTATTTGGAATATCAAGTGTTGGAACTCGACTACCGCGAATTACTCAGGCAACGCTACAGACATGCAGAACTATACGCTTAACTTTGACAACTCGCAACCGATTATCACGGTTTTGTCGCCCGCCAACAATTCTTACGCGAACAGGACGACTACTTACGGCGGCGGAATTGGGAACATGACTTTCTTGATAAACGTTACCGGCATAAACGCGACTCACGGCGCTAACTTAGTAAATTGTTCAGTTAAACTGAATAATACTGCGAACCACACGAATTCGACGACGACGGCTTACGGCGTGGAAAGAATCGAGTACTTGCAAATTCCTGAAAACAGCACGACGAGGTTCAACGTAAGCTGTACTACGCCTGCGGGAGTTACGGCTTACAACGATTCGATGTACTACCGCGGAATATACTATAACCCGAGAATTTACAATATAACCACGCCTTACTACAATATGAGTTGGGTGTCTACGGCTTACACTACAGTAAACTTTTCAAACAATCACACGCTTACGCCAACTTATCAAACCGACGGCGGCTTCTTGAATTGCAGTCTTTACTTGAACTCGACTTACAATCAGACGAATTCGTCGGTGTACAACAATACTGGAAACACGTGGTTTACG
>JAVYMB010000075.1:0-4194 GCA_038740145.1 Candidatus Norongarragalinales archaeon
ACTTGATTTCCGTTCAAGCTTTAGACCGAAGTTTTTTCGGCACTGAATTCGAAGGCAAGAAAACGCAGCTTGAGTTGACGCCTGAAGAAGCGCTTTACTTGATTGACGTGCGCAACGCGAAAGCGTTCGATGCGAAGAAAAAGAAAGAGTTTTCGTTCAACGAGGTAGCAGCAAAATTCGAGGCGCGCAACCCGAAGTTTCTCGCACGCTACTTTTGCTTTAAGGATTGGCGTGACCGCGGGTTAATCGCGCGCCCAATAAGCGAAGCAAGTGGTAATTACGGTAGGAGTCCAGTCCAGCGTTATCCGTCGAAGCCCTGCGAATTTCAAGAAGTAAAAGCGAAGGGATTGTTTTTCCACGACGACTTGATGAGTGTAATTGACGACGAAGTTGAAGGACAGTCGCTTTACGAAAAACACTGGTTCGGGCAATGGGGCACTTACAAAGCGAAGAAGCACGGACGCTTCCTCAAGCTCGACGCTTACGAAACCTTGTTTTTAATGAAGCACGCGTGCTTCGTGCTCAACGTCAAAGAACGCAAACTCGTTAAAGAAGCGACGGCGCGCCGCCCCGACTTTCAAGCGCTTTACTCGGTTTACGAAGACTGGCGCTTGCGCGGCTTCGTAGTCAAGACTGGCTTCAAGTTCGGCACTCACTTTCGCTTATACTTTCCAGGCGCGAGCCCTGGACTCGGCGAAGGCGAGTGGATGCACTCCAAGCACGTCGTCCACGTTTTCCCACGCGAGGCTCGAATGCTCATTAGCGAGTGGGCGCGTGCGATTCGAGTCGCACACGGAGTCCGCAAAACATTTATTCTCGCTATTCCAGGCGCGCGCCGCGTTGAGGCGAGCGAACTTGACTTTCTTCTTTACCACCGCGAAAGCGCGGGCAGTGTTCCAGAGAACCCGCGTTCGGGAAAACCAAAGTTCGTAATGCTCGCTTTGAGCGAAGAAGAGGAAATCGGTGGAGCCGAGCTCGCGCGTGCTCTCGAGCAAGCGAAGTCGCTTGGACTCGACTTGATTCTCGCGATTTGCGACCGCGAAACGAGCGTGACTTACTACCGCGTCAAGCGAATCGAACTCCCAGGCTCGAAATACGAGTACTACGAAATCGAGTGGATTCAGCCGTGATGCGTTTTTTTAGCCTGCTTGGCGAAACTTTTTTAGCGGCGGAGTTCACTAGTTTTCAAGGTGTTTTTCTTGAGTTTCTTTAACTCGCTTCGCTACGTTCTTTTTCTCAAGTTTCTAAGACGCGCGCCAGCGATTGAGGAATTCGATGTCGCGGGCGTGAAAGTTTTTTTGGCGCCAGTGAAATACGCTTGGGATCCGCGCTTTAAACAACGAGAGCACTGGACTATTCCTCCGAAAGTCGCGCGCTTGATTCGCGAAGTCGACGCGGTGGCTGTCGACCGCATTCACAATTTTAATGATGACGAAGATGCTGCGCAGCGATTCGCTTCCCGCAAGGTTCGGCATCCAGTCAAAGAACTGAACGGCAAAACGGTTTTCTTCGTTGGCCCATTCGAGCGAAGCGGCGACTGGAGTTTGTCTAGTATGCTTGCTAGCGAAATAGAAGAACACGCTGGTCCGCCTGCTTTTCTCGGCGGCCCCCGCGTTCCCGAAGAGGAAAGCAGGGGCTTTATTGCTAGGTTAAAGAGATTGCAACACCCTGGAATAAAGCCGTTGGCAGCATTGTTTACCCCAAGTCCAGGCGTTTCAGCTGTTAAGCCACTTAAGGATATGCAGAAAGTCGGCGTGACGCTTACTCACCACGAGTACGATTGCTTGATGCGCCGCTGGTGGGGAGTCGTCAAAACCGACGGCTTGCTTAAAGCAGTTGAAGAACTCTCACGCGCTTCTAGCGGTGGTAAACCAAAATTGTTGTTTCTAGCAAGCGAAGAGCATTTGGATGACTTGCGTGCTTGGCTGTCGAACCCAAGCGATTTCAAAAAATTGTGCGAAAAAGTTAGAGAAGTTATGCCGGAACAGCCGTTCTTTAAAATCCAGTGGCCTGACCGCCCCGTTAAAGTCAAGCCGCTTACGCGAGTTTTACGGCGGCGTTAACGCAGCTTCTTAACGTTTTAACGACGACTTTTTAATTACCGCCGCGTTCTTATTTCAGTTGGTTCGATGGAAAAAACGAGTGCAGCGAAAACAGTGAAAGCCGCTAAACAAGAAAAGTGCGGCTTGTTTTGGGCGGACCAAATCGCGCGCGCGGCTGCGGCCAGCGGAAAACCGCAAGTAGTGCAAGACGAAAAGACGCCGAGCGGACGCGTGCACGTCGGCGCGCTTCGCGGCGTAATAATTCACGATATTATTCACCGTGCCTTGCTGGACGCCGGCGTGAAAAGCGTTTACTATTACGGAGTAGACGATTTTGACCCGATGGATTCGCTTCCCGTCTATCTCGACAAAAAGAAATTCGGCGAATTCATGGGCAAGCCGTTGTGCGAAGTTCCGGCGCCCGACGAGAAAACAGGTGCGAATAACTACGCCGAGTATTATTTCAACGAGTTTCAAGAAGTTTTCGAGCGACTCGACGCGCACCCCCAAATTTATTGGGGAAGCGATTTTTACCGCAAGGGAAAATACAACGAAGCGATTCGCTTGACGCTCGAGAACGCAGCGAAAATAAGAATGGTTTACGAGCGCGTGAGCGGCGGAGCGAAAGAACGCGATTGGTTTCCCATCAGCGTAGTGTGTGAAGAATGCGGGAAAATAGGCACTACGAAAGTCACGAGTTACGACGCAGCTGCGCAAACTGTTGAATACAAGTGCTTGCGCGACTACGTCGCGTGGGCGAAGGGTTGCGGGTACGAAGGACGCGTTTCCCCGTTCAACGGCAACGCTAAACTGCCGTGGAAGGCAGAGTGGCCTGCAAAGTGGTTTATTCTCGGTGTTACGATTGAAGGCGCGGGAAAAGACCACTGTACTGCTGGAGGGTCGCGCGACGTTGCAAACGCGATTTACCGCGAGGTTTACAATCGAGCACCTCCAGTCAACGTGCCTTACGAGTTTTTCTTAGTCGGCGGAAAGAAAATGAGTTCTTCGCGCGGCGTCGGCGCAAGCGCGTTTGAAGTCGCTGCGCTGCTGCCGCCGGAACTACTGCGTTTTCTAATGACGAAGTACAAGCCGAGCACGGCAATCGACTTTAATCCAGCGGGTGAAACGATTCCGCGATTGTTTGATGCTTTCGACGAAGCCGCCGCAATTTACTTCAAGGAAAAAGAAGCGAGGGACCCAGACGTGCCTCGAATCTTCGCGTTGTCGCACATTGGTGAACCCAAGAAAATGTTTCGCCCCCAATTCTCTTTCGTCGCCGCACTCATCCAAATTCCAGGCGTTGACGTGGAGAACGCACTCGTGCGTCAAAAAGGCGCGCCGCTCACTGCGGACGAGAAAAAACTGCTTGCTGAACGCGTTGGTTACGCGCGCGTTTGGCTGGACAAACTCGCGCCCGACGAGGCGAAGCTGCGAATTCTCGATTTTAAGGAAGCGGAAAAACGCTTTCGTTCGCTTGATGCTAAAGTCAAGGCGGCGCTAGCGGACTTCGGCGAGTTTTTCGCCATCCACGACCGTGTTGACGAGCAAGTCAATGAAATCAAGCGCCTGTGCGCGGCGCACGGCGTCCGCCTTCAAGATTTTTTCGCTGCAGCCTACAGTGTTTTCATCGGGCGCGGGCACGGACCCAAGTTGCTGCCCTTCCTAAACGCGCTGGAACGCGGTTTCGCCGCCGCGCGGTTGAAGAACGCGGGTTAGCGTCAACCGTCAATTCTCTTTATCGTTCGCCGTTGTAACACCAGTGTTTTTTTCTTTGTCTTAAACCGCGTAGAAAGCGAACTCTACGGTAAAGCATTGCGAACTTGACGTCGAAGCCGAAAAAAAGCGCGCTGTCCGCGTCCGCATGGGCGCTCGATTCATTAGCGCTTGCCTTATTGTTCGATCGCCACGTTATATGCGTGTTTAATCCATAAAGTCTTTCGCGGTCGGCGGCGTTTCGGGTTCTCCTTTGCGCTTGCGAATCGCAGCAATCGTCGGCGCTTGCAAGTTTTGCGGCAAGCGTTCGTAGCCAGCGTACTCGTAATACCACACGGCGCGTCCTTGGCTCGCGCTGCGAATCTCGTTCGCGAAACCAAACATTTCGCTGACGGGAACTTTCGCTTTTATTACTATGGCTTCTCCTTCTTGGTTTACT
>JAVYMB010000076.1:0-4125 GCA_038740145.1 Candidatus Norongarragalinales archaeon
CAAAAGAATTGTTGCGCGCTCGAGGAGTGAAAATCGACGCCGCCGCTTCTACACCGAAACTGTTTGATGGCTTGTCCTTATCTTTGCTTGCGAGCGGGCATGTTCTCGGTGGCGCAATGTTTTACGCAGAGTGGGATGGGCACAGTTTTTTGTATACCGGCGACTTCAAGACGCGCGACTCACTCACGCTGCGCGGCGAAGCTGGAGCAGCTAAGCCACGCGAGTGCGAAACGCTCGTCGTCGAATCGACTTACGGCTTGCCTGAAACGCGTTTTCCGCTGCGAGAGCAAACGTATTCCGAAATCGCGTCGTGGGTAAAGAAAAAAAACAGTGGCGGCGCGGCGGTGGTGCTCGCTGGCTACACTCTCGGAAAAGCACAAGAACTTGTGGCGTGCCTCAATGAATACGCTGGCGTGGCGCCGGTAGTCACGCCAGACATAGCGGCGATTTGCGAAATCTATCGCCGTCACGGAGTGCGCCTTGATTACGTGAATGCAGCGACGCCGCACGGTTGCGTCGAGTTGCGGCGGCAGCGCTTCGTTGCAGTGTTCTCTCCGCGCGTTGCTCGGCGCTTCACGCCGCCGGCAGGACAACGAGTGGCAATTGCTTTCGCGAGTGGGTGGTGCGCAAGCGGCTTCGCTGGCGCGTCGCTTGGATTCGACGCCGGCTTTGCGCTCAGCGACCATGCGGATTTCTTTGAAATCGTAGACTTCGTGGAAGCATGCGCGCCGAAGCGTGTTTATTGCGTGCATGGTTTCGCGGAACAACTCGCGGCGGCACTGCGCAAACGCGGGTTTGACGCGAGCGCGGCGGAAGCACGCGGCGTGAAGCCGGCGGTGGATAAAAAACAAGAAACGCTTTTCGCTTGCGAAGTGGTTTGAGTGAATAAAAAAAGAAAAATCGTTTTGTTGTTTTGCGCGTGCGCGAATGAAAGAGAAGCCAAAATAATCGCGCGGGCGCTGGTTCGCGAGCGGCTGGCGGCGTGCGTTAACCTCTTGCCCCGCGTTTCTTCAGTTTACTGGTGGCGCGGAAAAATCGCGGAAGGAATGGAAGCTTTGCTTGTCGCTAAGACGACTCGCGCGAAAGCGCGTGCGGCGGCGAGGCGAATCACTGCACTGCATTCTTACGAGTTGCCTTGCATTGAGTTGGTTGAAACAAGCGTTGAAAACAAAGTTGCTTCTTGGATTAAAGAAAGCGTTAACTCGTGAGGTGAGTGCGTTGAGCAAAAAAAGAGAAAAAGCAAACGCAAAGACGAAGCCGTGGATATCGATTATAGTGCCGACTCTAAACGAAGAAAAAATAATTGCGAGTACTTTGACGCGGTTGCGGGAACTCGCTCCAGACGCGGAATTAATCGTCGCAGACGGCGGCAGCACGGACCACACGCGCGCGATCGCGCGTCGCATCGCCGATAAAGTAGTGCGCAGCACCGCTGAAGGAGAGCACAAAAGCATCGGCGCTGGACGCAACGCTGGCGCGCGAGCCGCTAGCGCAGACATTCTTTTGTTTAACGATGCAGACACCATCCCTGAGCCAGAGTTTTTCGACAAAGTAAAGCGCGCGTTTGAGGATCCGCGCGTTGTAGGCGTTGGGTGCAAGATTATTCCCGCGCAAGTCGGAGTGCTTTCGCACGCGGTCTTCGCTTTCTTTAACTTCTTGATTTGGGCAAGCGTGAAAGTTGGGCGGCCCGCGATTGCGGGAAACTGCGTTGCTTACCGAGCAGACGCTTTCTGGAAAATAGGTGGTTTCGACGAAGAAATGGAGGCAAGCGAAGACCAAGACTTGTGCGTCCGCATTTCGCGCCTAGGCAAGGTGCGTTTGTTGAGCGACATTACCGCGAGCACTAGTTCGCGGCGCCTAAAGAAGCTGGGCTGGTTTGGATTGTTTATCGACTGGGGGAAGACGACGCTTAACTTCGCGCTTGGACGCAAGAATAGACGCTACGCTATAGTGAGAGAAATTTGAGGCACGGCGGCGTCCGCCAAGTTCGCGCTTGCTTTTTTTTGCTTTAAAGTTTGCAATTGGTTTCAAGCGAGTTTGTAGACGTAGTCGTGCTCGTGAATGCGTTCTGGCACTTTGAGCCCGATGGACTCGCCTTTGCCTGCGCGCTCGACGTTCTTGTGCTCGATTTGCATTGAATCCACGCGGAAACGCACTTCGCCAGTGTTCGGGCCTTCAATGCTGACTTCGTCTCCCACGCAGAGTTCGCCTTGCAATTCAACAACAGCGACGCTGATTTTGCCAAACCAATGCGTTACTTTTCCAACCAACTTTTTTTCGGGTTCTTCCATGCAAAAAGTTTGGGCGCAGCGGTTTTTAAACGAGGCGGTTTAAACTGGCCAGTCAAGTTTTGGCTGTCAAGCGAAGAGAAAGTCGAGCACTGTTCCATTTTCGAAAATGACGAGTTGCCCCCCGCACTCGCGCTGAATTTCTTCATCGTCTTGCGCGCAGTGAATCGTCACGAGTTTCACGCTTTCGCCCATCCACCAAGAATCTTCAACAGAGTATTCGCCTAGTGTAAAGCCGTGGCGTTCAGCGAATGCGGTTGCTTCAAAGTTAATAGTTTCTTGCAGCACATGTGCGGGTGGTTTGCATGCTTGCAGGTATTCGTTGCAAAACTCGTTTTCAGGACAACCGCAGTCAGTGCAGCACAATCCGTCTTTGCGTTCTTGCGGCGTGCAGTTGTCGTCGCCGCAAGAGAGAAGCGAAACGCAGACACCACTTTCCGCACAGTACTCGGTTTCGTCGCAACCGCAATCCGCGACGCAATTCCAGCAACTTTCGGTTGGGTCGCACACGCCGTCTCCGCACTTCATTACGCCTGGTTCGTAAGCCTTTGCGCCTATCGAAGGCGAGGGACGCACTCCGCTTGGCGGCGTTCCGACTTTCTTTAAAGCTAAAGGCGACGCTTGAGTTGTTTTGCTCGTCGTAGCGGCTGCGGTTGCAGTTGCTTTTCCGCTTTTTTCGCTTTCTTTAGCCGCTTCTTCCTCAAAGCAACCAATGCTTCCTTTAATCGGTCGAGAGCAGTAACTGGGCGCAACACACTTGCGCTCTTTTTCGAGCCATTCGCCTTGCACGCACTCACGCCACGCGAGCGTAGTATTGTCTTTGCACGAGTAACTAGTTTTCTCACCGGCGGTACAAACACTGCCTTGCGTTTTGAATGAACTTATCGCGATTAACGCTGCGAGTAATAGGGTGGTTACTGCGGCGACAGCGAGTGCAATTTTTTTAGTTTCCATTTTCTCATTCGTTTATTTAATCGTTCGTCAGCTTAACCCCGACAAATCGAATTTCAGCGTAGGATCACCGTAATACTGAAGCCGCGTCCTAGCTTTAAACCACACTCCTTCAGAAGCGCCGTGGAGGACGTCCCCAATAGCAGTGCCAATGTCGCGCCTGCTGACCTTAATTGTTTTGAGTGCTTCGCCGGCGGATCTTCCTTTTTTGATTTCCTTCAAGAATTTTGATACAAACTCAGGCGTGTAGTCCTGGTACGCCACGCGAGTGCTTCCAAGGTATCCTGCAGCGCCAGCGTCTATGAATTTGTTTGCCAAAAGTCCTTCACGCGCATTTTCATCTATGGCTCCTCCGTAGCACGACATCATTACCACCAACGGGTTCGTATTGTTGAACTCTATTTTTTGTTTTTTAAACAAACTTCCTTCAATCGCCGCCCCGGTTACTTTTTCAAAACCAGGGTTTTCAACCGATTTTTCAGTTTTGAAGCCACAGAATTGCCCGCGAATTCCGTGTACGCCTATGACTATCAAGTCAGAGTCTTGTAAAACCGCCGCTAAATCTTCGGGCGAGCAATCTATTTTTTTCACGTCTTTCTCTTCGGTTTCATGCTTTTTTATTCCGCAGTCTCCTTCCGTAGCAATTGTTTTTCTTAGTTTTTCGTTGCCCCACTCGCAGTATCCCTCCGTTATGTAGTAGCAGTCCGAGTCGGAATCGCAAGAGTAGTCTGGCGAAATCGCCCGCATCATCAATTCAGAATTTGTTTTTTCCCAACCATCGGTTTGGGTTAAAAGCATTTTGCTGGCGAGAACTCTGTTTTCGTGTCTTTTGATTGCGCTTTCAAGCATCGTTTCAACCGAAGTCGAGCCTTGGTCTCCAGGGGCG
>JAVYMB010000077.1:0-4110 GCA_038740145.1 Candidatus Norongarragalinales archaeon
TGCAACATCGACGTACTGCGCTTTTTAAAGCAACGCGGCGGCGAATTCGTTATTCCGCCTGCAGTTAAGGAAGAAATAGTGGAGCACCCGGCTCAACTCAAGCAATACGCTTTTTCCGCGGTTCGCTTGCGCAAACTCGTTGAAGACGGAGTCGTGCGCGCGCAAGCCCCGCCGCGGCTCGCGAGCGAAAAACAAGCAATCGAAAACGCGGCGAACGCCGCGCTGCAAGTTGGCGGCAAGCCGTTGCGTTTAATCCACTCTGGAGAAGCAGAGTGCCTCGCGTTGCTGCGGCTCTTGAACGCCGAAGAAAAAGCGTTGCTTGTGGACGAAAAAACCGTTCGCTTACTCATCGAGTCACCTAATACGCTTGCCGAGCGCTTGCGCAGCGAGTACGAAGGCAAAGTTTTATTAAACGAGCGGCGACTCAAGGCGTTTCGCGATGGACTTGAAGGCGTCGCCGTGATTCGCAGCACGGAACTCGTCGCCGTTGCGGCGTCTCTCGGCTTTTTCGCTGACTACGGCGCGGCAGCGCGCGACGCTGCGCACACGGCGCTTTCCGCCTTGCAACTAGCAGGATGCAGCGTTTCCAGCGGCGAGTTGAATGAATACGTTAAACTAGTTTAACGCTGGCTCTTGCGTCTTTCAAAAGCTTTCAAAGGTCCATCGAGTATATCGCGCAAGAAATCAACAGATGGCTTGAAAGGCAACGCTTTCATCGCATTCGCAACACTGCTTTTACACTTAAACGTCGTTTCAACAGCTTCGTTAATATTTTATTGGCCGGCGATTTAAATTTTGTTTGTGAACTTGCGCTTCGCTAGCATTGTCGATTGGAATGAAAAAGAGTTTCCAGGCAAAATAGCGAGCGTTGTATACTTGGCGGGTTGCCCACTGCGTTGTCCCTGGTGTTACAGCGGTGCCCTCGTCACGGCGCCGAACGAGTGTTCGATTGAAAAAAGCGTTGATTTTTTCTTAAACCACTTGCTTAAACAACGCGAAAAAACGAACGCCGTCGTATTCACAGGAGGCGAACCGACAGAGCAAGGAAACGCGTTAGCCGAACTCTGCGAGCGCTTGCGTGCCGCTGGATTCGCCGTGAAAATCGAGACGAGCGGCTTTTACCCTGAAGCGCTCGCGGACTTGTTGCCGAACGCCGACGTCGTCGCGTTGGATTTAAAGACACGGCTCGCGCAAGACGATTACGCTGCCGCGTGCGGCTTCAACGGAAGCAAGGAAGTCCTCCTCAGCAACGTGTTGCGCAGCCTTGCTTTCCTTGAAACCAGGGGAAAAAATTTCGGCGTAGAATGGCAAGCGCGCACTACTATAGTACCAGGACTAAACGACGACGCGCAAATAATCCGCGAAATCGCTCGCACTGGCCGCAACGCCGATTCATTCGTTTTGCAGGCGTTCGAGCCAAACGTCGGCGAACTCGTCGACGCGCAATTCGCTAGCCGCGGCGAGCCATCGCGCGACAAAATGCTTGAACTCGCAGCCGCGGCGAAAGAAGAGTTAGGCGACAACGCCAGCGTTTTAATTCGCATCAAAAGCGTTGAAATTAAAATCTGATTCGAGTGTTAAGCAGGAATGGAATTCAACGAAGCGGCACAAGTGATTCGCGACGCTCTCACCGAGCGAAAACTATGCGTCGTAGTCGGAAACTGCCTCGTGCGTTACTCTGGCCGTGCCGCGAGCAAACTCAGCGAAGGAGACCGGTTGTTGATAGTGAAACCAGACGGCACGTTTTTAGTACACCAAGGCAAGGGAATGGCCGCGATTAACTACCAAGGACCAGGCGCAACGGTGACAGTCGAGGAAGACGCTGGAGCTGGAGAATTAGTAGTCACAGCAAAGCGGGCAAAGCCGTTGCGCGAGACAATTGAAACGCGCTTTAAGCGTGTCGACTTCGCGCGCGCCTTCGATTTACGCGACGACTCTAAACTCAAGCGCTTCGGGAGCGAGCGCGAACTCGCTTCACTTCTCTCGCAAGACCTGGACTTAATCGAACGCGGGCTCACTCCAGTTCAAGAGGAAAGCACGCTGCCGAAGGGAGCAATCGACATTCTCGCGCGCGATGCACTCGGACACCTCGTAGTAATCGAAGTCAAGCGTCGCGACGCCGGGCTTGACGCCGTAACGCAACTATCGCGGTACGTAGCAGAACTTCGAAAGCGCAAGGGCGAAGTTGTCCGCGGTGTTTTGTGCTCGCCGCACGTGACGCCGAACGCGCTAAAGATGTTGGAGGAAAACGGTTTTGAGTGGTTCAAGCTTGATTACGAGGCGACAAATCCAGGGGCGCGCATTCGCGGACTGGAGAAAAAACAGAAAACCGTAACCGAGTTTTGAATTTTTTGAATTGAGTTAAGTTAGAATTAAATAAACCCGGCATATTAAAACAACGAGAAAAGCGGAAAAAGTTTTGAAAAAGAGTTGGCTGAAATGCGGATTTCGGGTTTGCGAAAAAAAGTTTTTTTCCTCGTGGTTGCTTGCGCCGTGATTGCGCTTGTCGTAGGCTACGAAACTGGGGGAGTGATTGCCGAAAATAAGTGTCTGCAAGCACAGCAAGCGCAAGCGTTGCCAACGCTTTTTCCGACTGTAATCGCACAGCAAAGAGCAGCGGAGGCGCTTTCTGAAGAGTTTTCCGTGCGCCTCAAACTGCCTGCGGTTGACAAGAACGACAAAGGCGCGCTTGCTGACTTAATCGTAGAGAGAAGTGCCGGCGACTCAGCGGTTTTCGTGAAATTCAGCGGCAACAGTCCTTTGATCAACCCAGACACTCAAGCATCGCTACGCACTGCGCTTGACGTGGCGCAACGCGTTTCAGGCAAAACACTTTCAGGCAAAAACCTTTACTATTCAATCTCAACCAGCAGCGACGTCGTCGGCGGCAGGAGTGCTGGGGCTGCAATGACTGTCGCGACTATTGCGGTACTTAAAGGCGAAGCGCTGCGTCCAGACGCGCTAGTCACCGGCACAATCGAGGCGGATGGAAGCATCGGGCAAGTCGGCAAAGTTTATCAAAAAGCGTTGGCGCTCAAAGAAGAGGGCTTCAACTTGTTCGTCGTGCCCGAAGGCGAGGGAAAACAAAGCATTCCAACTGAGTCGTGCGAAGAGAAAACCGAGCCGGATGGAACGCAAAGCCGCGAGTGCACTACTACTTACAAAATAATCGACATAGGCAAGGAAGTCGGCATTCGCGTCGTCGAAGTCAAGAACATTCGCGAGGCTTACGCACTGTTGAAACGATGACCCTCATCAACGCCTTTAACTCAAACTCTTTAAGGCGGACAAAAAATGAAGATGCGAAAACAAAATCGCGCGAGCCTTGCCTTCTTAATCGTCTTGCTTACAGCGGCGGCGGGACTAGCGGCGTTCGTTGGATATTCACTTTACCCCTCGACGCGCGAAACGCGCTTTGCTGCGGCTGCAGTGAGCGAAACGGGAGAAGGCGTAATAATAGAATTCTCGTTGCGTTCGCGCCCAGGCAACGGAGCTCTCCTCGTCAACATCGCGAACGCTTCTTGGCGCGAAGATGCGGAACACTCTTTTCGCGCGGCTCGCGAGCAAGCCGAGTGCTTGCTTGGCGTTCCCCTCAACAACCGCGATTACGAACTGTCGCTCGCAAGCGCGCAAGAAGGCGTAGCTGGAGAAAGCGCTGGCGCTGCATTTGCGAGCGCCATCATCGCCAACTACTTAAACGCACAATTGCGAGGCGACGCGGTAATATCGGCGGCACTCAACAATGCCAACAAGAGCAGCGACGAACTCCAGCCAATCGGCGGAGCAGACGAAAAAATCCTGGCTGCTGCAAACGCTGGAAAAAAAGTTTTCTTGATAGCCCAAAGCCAGCAACTCAAGTACGAAGGCGAACTTGCACGGCGAATTCAAATCAAGCGGTTACGCTCGCTGCGCGAAGCCGTGGCGTTGCTTATCCGCCGAAGGAGCTAGCAAACAAGTTAAAAACCACTGCGGCGATAAGTTAATCCGTGCGGGGATCGCCTAGTGGCTATGGCGGCAGCCTGCTATTTCGAAAATTAAAAAGTTTTTCGCGGAGTGGAGAGCTGTTAGCGCGTTTAAGCGCTGCGCGGGTTCGAAAGCACTTCTTTTCTT
>JAVYMB010000078.1:0-4101 GCA_038740145.1 Candidatus Norongarragalinales archaeon
ATTAGCAAAGCTCGCGCGGGCAAAAAAATTAAAAAACAAGCAATCACTTTACAGTGCTGAAGGCGGGATGGTGACGGAAGTGAATGCGGTGAGCACTAAAACGCTTGTTTTTGCTGTGACGGCACTCCTTTTAATTTGTGGTTTTTTCGTGAATGCGGCGGTGCAAGCAAAAAAAGCCGGTGGAGCCAAAGCCAACGGTTTTTCTGACGGCTTCGTTAACTCGATGGCGCTTGAAACACCGGACGGGCCTGGCTATTACTGCGAGGATTCGGACGGCAGCTTACCTAACGAAATTTTTATCAAGGGAATTGTTTCAACAGATGACCCCGCGGCAAGTCTTTTTTCACAGTGTGCGCTTGTTTACGATGGCGCTCGTGCGAAATTCATTTGGAGGTGCACTGATTTCTGCGGTTCGCACAACACGCGGCCGCCGACTGAACGTGGAACTGCTTACGAATTTTTTTGCTACGAGCCTAATCCGAACGAGTTTTACTTGGGGTTGACTGGCAGAAACTGTGGGTATTACTTTCCAGGCTACACGTGCATAGGCTTCACTTGCGCGCCATTGACTCCGCAAGACACTCGCACATTTTGAAAAAAAGCGCTGGCAATCAAACCGTGACATTCAAACGTCTTGAAACAACTCGTCTTCGCGCTTGCGCGGCGGAGCCAGCGGTTTTTCTTTATTTGAAGGAAAACCCAACGGCACGAGCGTAACGGGACGCAAGTGCGCTGGAATCGAGAGCGCCGCGCGAACCGCGTCTTCGTCGAAAGCACCAACCCAAACGCCGCCGAGCCCAAGCGAGTGAGCGGCTAAAAGAAGGTTTTCAACAGCCGCTGCGACGTCTAGAAGCGCGTAAAGCGTTCGTCCGCGTTCACCGTAACGCGCAACGCTGGCATAGTCCGCGCACGCGACGACGATTAGAGGCATGCGTGGCGGGAACTGGCGTGCCGTCGCTTCGCACAAAGCGGTTATTTTGCTTTTTTCGGTAACGAAAAAAAATTTGCGTGACTGCAGGTTTCCAGCGCTCGGCGCCCATGACGCTGCTTCCTTGAGCGTTTTGACAGCGCTCCTCGGAATTGGCTTGTCGCTCCAAGAGCGCACGCTACGGCGCTCGCGAATCGCTTGCATTAAATCCAAAACGCTCACCTTTACTGAGCTTTACCTAAAGCAGGCGGGACGCGGGTATTCTTTGCTGCGCTTGTGGTAGCGGATGCACTCGCAGCACACGCCGTGCCGCGGGCAACTCTTTTCCTGGCAAGGGCAGTCGCTTTCGTTAATCGCGCGGTTTGGGCAAGAGCTCCGTGAAACCAAACGCGCCACCTCTTTTTTTCTTCTTTTTGTTTTTTACTTTTTTTCATTTGTTTTGTTCGGCGGACCTTTTGGATTCAGTAGTGGCAATTCCTTTTTCCGCTAGTCGCTTGCCGAACTCGGCGCGACGAGTCATTTTCTCGCGCAAGAACGCCGCCTCTTCTGGCTTCAAGGTTTTCTCTAGAATATAGCGCGAGTAATCCATGCTCATCTTGCTCACGTCAAGCAATAGGTTTTGCATTTCTTGGACATCAATTTTAAACTCGCTTGGCTCCACGATTTCCACCGCCAGTGGTCCGTAGCGCATGCACACGTCGAAGAGAACAGAGAGACACTCAACGAGAATGCGTACTTCGCTGCAAGTCGAATAAATTCCTTCGTTTTCGATTTCGCTCTCGATTTCGCCTTTGCAGTAAAGAACGCCTGGTTCTTTCGAGAGGCGAGAAATGAAATCGACGAGAAAGTTTTTCGCGTACTCCGGCGTGCGTCCGTGCGCGTCAAAGTGCATCGTCGCAAGAACAGCGCCGCGCTTCGCCGCTTCCTTGAACAATTCTTCGAGATCGCGTTCAGTCGCGCACTCGTAATCTCGCTTATTGAATAAAACCATTAAACCCACCTGCACAAACTAGCGAATATTTTTAGTCTAAGACGAATTAAAAAAGAGTGCGAAACGCTGCAAGGCGTTACTTGAGTTTAATCAAGCAACCGTTTGTAATCTCGTAATTCGCGCCGCAGTGAGGGCACTTCCAGCGGTTCGCGGGAGTTGGTGAACGCTGCAAGCGTATTCCGTACCCGCGTTGCGCGAAGCAATCGCGGCAGTTTTGAATCAAATCGTCTCCAACTACGGTCATAAAGGCATCACCAAGCGGTGGGTTGAAATCGTTTTTGGGAAAAACGATTCAAAACCGAGTCATACGAAGAGTAAGTATTTAAAACAATGCTCCTCATTTTTCACTCGTGAGTCGCAAATTTTTCGTGCTCGCGGCAGCAACGGCTTTAGCGACATTAGGGGTATTTACGGTTTTTTGCTCGGCTGAACAGCCGCCGCAACCGCCGAGCGGAGCGTTCGCTTTAACGCTTCAAGCGAAAAAGCTTGACAACGCCGCCCCACTGGCGAAAAGCAACACGTTTTACTCGTTGCGTGAAGTTGCGAGCGGGCGAAGAGTGTTTTTCAGCGGTACGACGGCACCAGACGGCTCCTTGACTGTGTACCTCGACGCCGGCGAGTGGTTTATCCACGCAGAAGCAGACGACATAGCGACGCCTGGAAAAGACTTCGCGGCTGCGTTGACGCTCAAGGTTTCGCGCGATGCCAATCAAACTATTTTCTTCCAGCGAGTCGCAAGCGTTTCCGGCGTAGTGACTGACGAAAACAACGAATCTGTTGGCGGCGCACTAGTGCAAGTCAATTGCCTGCAAGAGTTTTACGAACTCGCGGAACTCAACGAAGAAACGTCGCTTCGCTTTGAAACAGCGAGTGCCTTCCGCGCTGACGCCAGCGGCACATTCATACTCAAGTTCGCTCCTGTTGGCGCGTGTCGCTTCACTGCGACTGCTCCGAGTGTGGCGAACGAAAGCGCGAGCGAGCTCGTTCAACTCGCGCAAGGCGAACTCGCGAGCGTCGCGTTGAAAATCAAGCGCAAGCAAAGCGGACAACCGAATTACTTAGCGTTAGCCGTGTTCGCGCTCTCGTTGCTACTCGTCGTTTGGTTTTTGCGCGAGTATTTGAAGAAAAAGAGAATTGGAACAAAGGCAAGAGAAGACGAGAAGGTTGGAGAAAAGCAACGCGAAAAACTAGCTGCACCCCAAGAAAAAAAAGGGTTGAAGACTACAAAGAAAATGCGAGACGTCATGAAAGCGCTCAGCGAACGCGAGCGACGAATCGTTGAAGTTCTCATCGCGCACGAAGGCAAACTCAAGCAAAACAAGATTTTTCGCGAAACGCTAATTCCAAAGACGAGTCTCTCGCGCGCCCTCGACTCGCTCGAACGCCGCAACATCGTGCGCTTGACGCCAGAAGGAAACACGTTCCTCGTGGAATTAACTGAGTGGTTCACATCAAAGTAAGCCGAAAACCACGCGAAACTGTGCGAAAAAAAGCATTCGGAGCCTTTGTTCGCCGAAAAAAAGGCGTTTGAAACGTTTTAGCGGCGAATCAAACCACGGAAAATATTTATATGTTTTCTAAAGTAATGAATGCCGTCAGCGCGACAGCGCGAATTTTTTGGAATTTTTAAGAAAGAAAAAGTTTTGGTTTGGGTGTTGCAGGTGGACGGTGCGAACGACGTTTTGCTTGCAGGAGCCGCTTGGCTTCTCGCGGCAGTCGCAATCGCAGTTTCACTCGCACGATAAGCACGATAAACGACACAAGACAAACTAGAAAATGGAAAATGCTGCGATGGTGCGTAGGTTTAAGAGGTGAAGGGAGAATGAGCGGAACGGTAGGCGTGGTTAAGTGCAGCGTGGTACTCGCGGTCTTCACCGCGCTGTTTTTGCCTTCGTTGGCATGGGCTTTGAATTACGATCCTAATTTCGACGAGTTGCGGTTGTCCACCATAGCGCCGCAGTACTTCCCGCAGTCCGCTAATGACTCCACGACCAGAGGCATCGCGTTGATGCTTTCATCGCGGTTGACGAATCCGTTCGGTGCGAGCGTGGGTGCCGCACCAGGCAATAACGTGAACACGGTTTACTTCATTATTGGAGACAAAAACGGAAACTATCGCGCCAACGCTGAAATTGGAGACTTGTTTTTTTATGAAAACGGGTACTACCGTAAAGCGAATCGC
>JAVYMB010000079.1:0-3986 GCA_038740145.1 Candidatus Norongarragalinales archaeon
GCGCACTGCTTCTAGCTCCTTGAGTTGCGTGTCGAAAAGCAGCGACGTGGTTGATTCAGGTAGCACGGCGTACCAGAAAGTAAATGCAGCGGTTAGCCCAATGAAGAACGAGAATAGGACGGCAATAACTGGCGCGTAGCGCGCGAGCGTGCGGCTCCCAAAAAATTTTTTTGCCGCCGCTTTTTTTGTCTCGAGTTCTTGGAATTGAATCAAGTCCATGAGGAATGGAATCGCTGGAATGACTACGAAAACCATTAGCAGCAAACTGGATTGTGAGCCGATTCCAAACCAGTGGACTATTCCTACAGCAATGGAAACAAAGACCGCGCCTAGGACGGCTATACACCAACTGTTTTCACGCGCAAAGCGCGGAGATACGAGATTTTCCAAAACCATTTTTTTTCTTTCACTCGCTTGCGGCTCGTTGCGCCGTCACCCTAAAGCACGCTCATTATGTTAAAAGCATTATAATAAGGTTTTTAAAAGCACGACGTCAATTATTTTGCTTTATGACTGAAATTGAGAAACTCACTCCGCAAGAAGCGTACATTGAAGGACGCCTAATGGGATTGAGTGAACTGATAAGCATTTTAAAGGACTCGATGGAGAGTCCGGAAGGCGAGGCAAGCAACGCAATCTTTAAGTCCATAGTTCTCCACATCTCGAACGAAATGGACTCCATCATTTCTGAACTCAAGGGCGCGCACGGCGAAGCCCATCCAGTGCTTCGCGCTGCCGAAAAAAAAGCAGCGCAAATAGAGCAGCACGCTGAACGCGTGGCGGCGGCGTCTCCAGCGAAAGCACCGCAAGCGCTCAAGAAACCGCTCGATGTGAGCGACGATTTGATGAAGAGCTTGCAAGCGCTGCGTGAGGAAAGCGGGGAAAGCGAAGTAACCGAAGAAACTTGAAGAAAGCTTGAGAACTCGAGAAACGCTTTCTCTACGCCGTGCTTTAACTCAGTGAATCGCATCAACTTTAATTAAGAAATTTATTTGGCTGCGAGAGGTTTTTGCTTGAAGCTAGTAGTTCCCGGCGATTTCCTCTGTTACAGTGAAGAATACTCGCCTGGCGCAAACGCCTTTGAAAACTCTGAAGGAAAAGTTTTTGCTTCAACTGTCGGTAGCGAAAAACGCATTGACGCCAGCCGCGAAATCGCGGTTTACTCTCCGAGAGTCAAACGCGCTTTGCGAGCAGGTGACTTGGTTTATGCGCGAGTCGAAGACTTGTATGACACCGTCGCGTTGCTCCGAATGCGGCCTGCAGCGACTAACGTGGCGCCGAACAGCGACTCTGCCTTCTTGCGGATCTCGGAAATTCGCCGCGGGTTCGTCGAGAGTTTTCGCGGAAATATCGGCATCGGCGACGTACTCGTAGCGCGCGTGAAGGAAGTCACGCCCCTAGGAGTTTATCTCACTATAATTGAGGATTCGCTTGGCGTCTTACGCGCGTTTTGCTCGAACTGTAGAAATGAAATGCTTTTTACATCGCGCGGTTTTTACTGTAAGGCCTGCGCTGCCAGCGAACAACGAAAAACGCCGGCGGCTTCAAGCGCGCCGCCAGCACTGTTCACGCCCCCAACGCCTCAAGCACCGCGACCGACGCGCGTCGGCCGCGCACCGCTTGCTCCGCCTGGTGGAGGGCGGATTGGGCGCGGCGAGCGCGGCACTGGCGGCGGAAGGCGTCGCTTGACTTCCCTTCACTCCTCTGGCGTTGGAGAAAAGCAGGGGAGAGCTCGTGGAGGGCGCGAGAGGCGCGGCGAGCGCGTCAGACGCGGCGGGAGACGTGGTTTGCGTGAGCGGCGCGTTAAAAGCATTGGGAGTTTTTACCCGGCAACGCCTTGATTTAACCTTTGATTTGTCAACTCTATTGCTTTGGTTGTTGAAAAAGGAGGGAGGTGTTTCAGCGTGAAAATATTGTCTTCCAAGAAAAACGAACTCGTCGTCTCTCTAGACGGAATGGATTTGGGTTTTGCGAACTGGCTAGTGGCGCGGCTGCTTGAGGACTCCAGTGTTTCGTTCGCCGCTGCTGACTACGACCACCCGCTTACTGCGAATCCCGTGCTGCGAGTGAAAGCAGAAGACGCGAAGAAAAGCTTGCTGAAGGCAATTGATGCGGCGCGAAGACAAGTGAAGGACTTCGAGAAAGCGCTTTCGTGACGAAACGCGCTTTGGGCATGTATGTAATTTTCCATGGACTCCAGCGCGCCTGTTGTGTTCGTCGTCGCGGCGACGGCGGTTTGAATGCGCTTCAAAATCGGTGGATTAAAGATTCACGTTGCTGCAGTGTTTGGCGCGTCCGCGCTCGCGTGCCTCGCAGCTTACATCGCGTTTCGCGCTCCGCTTTTCGGTGCGGCCGCACTCGCGTTTCTATTGAGCGCGATCGCTGCAGACTTGCTTTTCGGCAACATTGCAGCAGGAGGCGAGAAGGAAAAAAGCGGGCGCGAACTAAAGAAACTCGCACTGGAAATCGGCGCGACGGCGGCCGTTGCAGTCGCCGCTTGGCTCGCGTTGTGCTTTGCATTGCAGACGTCGTCGCCGCTAAACGTCGTCACGTCGTGCAGCATGCTTCCTCGCCTCGAACGAGGAGATTTCATAATTTTGCAAGGAGGCGGAATAAAGGCGCAAGAAGTGCAAGTTCCTTTCCGACTCAGTGAAACGTTTACGCAACCAACAATTCTCGATGCGCGCAAGCAAGGAAAGCGTTACTCCCTCGCTTACTCTACTTTCCTCCTCGACGAAAACGGGAAACCGCATTCTTTTGCGAATTACTCTTTCGCAGACTGCGTAAAAGTTCCGCTCGACACGCCGTTCGGTTTGAGCGTCAATGGTGCTTCGACGGAAAGCGAGGCGCTGGAGGCGTGCGCTTCAGGCGTGAGTGTTAACAACGTGTTTTTTTCCGCGGCGAATGAAAACGACGTGGTGGTTTACGAAGCACAGCCTTCGCAGTACGGATTAATAATTCACCGAGTTCTCGCGAGAATTCGCGCGCCAGACGGCGTTTTTTACCTTACGAAAGGCGACAACAATCAATTTGCAGACCAGCAACTAGGCATTAATGTCGTGCCTGAAAGCGCGGTGAAGGGACGCGTCGTCGCCAGAATTCCCTTCATTGGTTACTTCAAACTATTGTTGTTCTTGCAATTCGATTTTCCTGCGGGATGCGACTCGATGCTGCGTTACTTTAATTAATATTTTGGTTGCAACGCCGCCACGTTGCCAGGCGCAAGGTATATTAATCGTTTGCAAGCAAAATAAACAACGTCGATTTCTATTCAACAAAGGTGGTGGGTTTTGGAGTTAGTAATCGATGATGCGAAATACTTCAAGTCTTGCGTTGACGCGATAGTCAACTTAGTTGATGAAGGAACGTTTGAAATCAGCGCTGACGGCGTGACGCTGCGTACAATGGATCCAAGCCAAATTGCGATGGTCGACTTCTCTCTTCCCAAAGAAGCATTCGCGAAGCTTGACTGCGACGCGAAGCGAACAGTGTGCGTGAACCTCGTTGACTTGAACAAGATTTTGAGCCGCAGCCGCCCACAGGAAAAACTCAGCATTAAACTCGACGAGAAAGAATCACGGCTTATTCTCGAGTTCCGTGGTGAAAGCAAAAGGCACTTCAAGCTTCCATTACTCGAAAGCACTGCGACGTTGCCGCGCGAACCGAAAATCGCTTTTGACGCGACCCTCCAAATCAAGGGCGGCGCGCTTAAAAACATGCTTCACGACGCCGGCTTGCTTTCCAGTCACGTAGTTCTACAAGCCGACGACGGGGAATTCGTTGTGGAAGCGCATGGAGACTCTGGCGACTTGCGAATTGAAACTAAGAAGGAAGCGCTTGAATCACTCAAACTAGCGGCGAAGTCGCGCGCAATGTTCCCGTTCGAGTATCTCGATGATATGACGCGCGCTTGCCCTGAAGATGCAAGCGTATCGCTTCACCTCAAAACTGAGGCGCCGATTAAACTCGAGTACTCTATCGGCAAA
>JAVYMB010000080.1:0-3948 GCA_038740145.1 Candidatus Norongarragalinales archaeon
CAGTTCCAACTGCTGGGCGTCCGCAAATGTGGCATTCTTCCGGCATGTCTTTACTCCTTTCTAAGTGATTTTGCGAACTAGTTTAACGATTTATTTCGCCTAACTTTTATTTTTTAAGTGGCTTTTTCAACGCGGTTAAAAGCGCGTCGTTTTTCGCTTGCGCTTTTTCAACTATGTTGAGAAACTCATCTATTTTTTTTGAGGAACTTTGCAAGAACAAGGGTCTTTCCACCTTGATTTCAATTCCACGATTTTCTTCTTCATTTTTTCAGCTCTCTTTACCGCGTTTTCAATGCTTCTTTGACTGGGCTTAAATCCCAGCGGCGCATTTCTAGCGTACCTTTCCAACGACTCAGTTGCTTCAAGTGCCTGTTAATCCACGCTGTGTGGAGTTTAAGCGCGACTTCGTCGAAAACCCTTTCAACAACCACAAAAACACCTTCGCTTCTTTAAATCGTCGCGCGGACGCGTTAATTATAACGCGCGCATTATATAAAACGCTTCAACTTAATTTGCGGTCAAGCTACTCTTTTTAAAAGCGATGGAAAATGGGTTTAACTGAATTGCGCGAGATTCTCGTGCGGCACGAAGCGTCGTTCGAAGAATTACGCGGGCGAATCGCGGTGGACGCGTTCAATACGCTTTACCAATTTCTTTCCACGATTCGCGGCCCAAGCGGCGGGCCGTTGCAAGACTCGACGGGGCGTGTGACTTCGCATTTGAGCGGATTGTTTTACCGCACGACGAGTTTTCTAGAGAAGGGACTGCAGCCAATCTTCGTCTTTGACGGCGAACCCTCGCCCCTAAAAAACCGCGTGCTCGCAGAGCGAGGCGCGCGCAAAGCCGAGGCCGAAGAAGCGATGCGTAAAGCGTTGAAGGAAGGAGACTTTGCGGCGGCGCGCTCGCTCGCGCAACGCACTGCGCACTTGACGGATGAGATGATTGAAGAAAGCAAAACTCTGTTGTCGCTCCTCGGCGTTCCAACCGTGCAAGCGCCGGGCGAAGGCGAAGCACAGTGTGCTTTCATGGCCGCTCAAGGCGTCGTGCGCTTCGCCGCATCGCAAGACTTCGACGCTCTTCTTTTTGGCGCGCCTCGCTTGGTGCGCAACCTAGCTATAAGCGGCAGGCGCAAGTTGCCGCACCGCCAAATTTACGTGGACGTGCTTCCCGAAATAATTGACTTGAACGAATCGCTTGCGGCGCTAGGCATTTCGCGCGAGAAACTCGTTTGGATCGCACTTCTCTGCGGAACCGATTTCAACGAAGGCGTTCGCGGCATAGGCCCAAAGAAGGGACTCAAACTCGTGAAGGAAAACGATTCTTTCGACGCAGTTCTCGCCGTTGCAAAAGCGGAAATGGATTGGAAACCCGTTTTCAACGAGTTCGTGAAGCCGCGCGTTGCACACGTAAAGGAAAACGAGTTGCGTTTCAATGAACCAGATCGTGACGGAATAGTGAAGTTTCTTTTAGCGCGGGATTTCTCGCGCGAGCGAGTTGATGCGGCGCTCAAGCGCGCGTTTCGCGAGCCTTTCGGCACTAAGCAAGAAGGACTAAGCGCGTGGGTTTAGTTTTGTCGTCGACACGATTTTTACCATCCGATGAGTTTGAACAAGCCGAGGGCAAAGGCGATTACGCCGGCTGTTTTAACTGTGCGCGCAACGATTATCCAAAACAAGAATTTCTGCCACGACATTTTCAGCGCTCCCGCCGCGACGGGAAACAAGTCGCCTATGAATGGAATCCAAGGACTAGCAACCAAAATGGGGGCGCCCCACCTTCGAATCCATTTCTCGGCTTCGTGTTCTTCTTTTTCTTCTTTCTTCATCAGTAAAGGGTGTAAGCCGTGCAAGCCAATCCAATAGTTTACGTATGCGGCGATCGTAGAGGAGGCTAGGACCACTATGAAAATCGCGGCTAAATCGAATTTTGCCGCTACCGCCAAAACAATGACTGGTTCGCTTGGAAACGGAAAAAGCGACGCTGAAAAAAAACATACGAGAAACAATCCGAATAGCCCGTAACCGTATAAAATTGCCGTAGCTTGCGCGACGAAAGCGTTCCCGTTCAACAAGTTCCACAAACTAGCCAAGTCCACGAGCAACTTAAACCGTAGCGCTTTTAAAAACTCTCGCGCGGTAACGCTTTTTCATCCATTCGCTGCCTTCACTCGCTTGCTTTAACCGCGTTAAAGGAGGAGGGTTCTTTGAAAAAAATTTTGACTTCGTTCTTGGTTTTATCTTCACTCGCCGCTTTAATTAGTTTCGCTACGGCGTTGAGTTGGTGCGAGGACTCTGGAGGACAAACGCAGGTGACGCTTCGCGGGACGACGAGAGCAAGATGCGTTTTCGGGAGCTATCCTGAATGCGTTTTCGACGACGCGACTTCGCTTTACTCTTGCACTGACTACTGCGTCGACGAGCGCACGCTCGCGAAATTTCATTGTTCATTGCACCAGCCAGGCGCGGAACGCCTCGCGAAACGCACTTACGTCGACTGCGTAACGCAAGGCTATGCTGGTTGCAGTAAAGGCGCTTGCGTCTCCGCATTGCTCGCGGCAACGCCTTCGCCGAGTTCCACGCTGAGTTCCACGCCAAGCCTAAAGCCAATAGCGTGGTGCAAAGCAGTGCAGTCCTTGAGTGCGAGCGCGCCGTCGCAAATCGTTGGAGCGCGCAGCGATGGCTCGACCTTCGCTTTCAATGACTATTGCAGTGACGCGAAAACTTTAGTTCACTATTATTGCGTTGAAGGCGGTGGCGGCGCTTTCGCGTCTCGATTTTTGCGTTGCGCTGGCGAGTGCGCTGGCGGTGCTTGCGTGCCTCCTGCAGTGCTTAAGCCGCCGCAGCGTTTTGATTACGGCGCTTGGATTGCTTACGGAGTAATCGGAGTCATCATCATTGCTTGCGGAGTTGCATTGTGGCTTTACTTGCCCAAGGAGAGAGTAAGGAAAGAGCGGTGCTCAAGAAAAAACGCTGTTGAATAGTTCAAGCGGGGTGGTTTGGCGTGGACGATTACGTGCTTTACTCGCTGTTCGGAATCATCGGCTTGTTCATTGTCGTCGGCGCTCTAGTTTGGTGGTTCAAGTTCCACCGAAAAACCGCGTGAAAACGAGGTTTCCAAAGTTTGCTAGTTCGGCGCTGCTGGCGGTGCAGGCGGTTCTTCCATTGTCTGTGCGCCAACAGCAGGGGTGGCGCTCGCGAAACCTTGCTTGGTCCACTCTTCGCTAGGCGGCGCGGGCGGGGTCGGCTCGCTGTCGTTAATCGTTTTTTCTTGAAGACAGCCAGTAGCCGCGACGGCTAAAAACACCAAAAAAACTACAGAGCAAAAAACAATGAGTGTTTGCTTAAACTTCAAACTAAACCGCCTCTCTCTTTTAGAGGCGTTAAGCATTTTTATTACCGCGCGTTTACGCTGGTTGCAACGCACGGAATCCGCAGCGCATCATTGAATGCATTCGTGTAAGAAACAATTACCCAAGCCGCGCCGCTCCCAGGAACGTTGCCGTTCCAACGCACGCTGGCAGTGCGCCCATTCGGCGTTACGACGACCGTGCCTTGCGAGTCTCCGCGGCTACCCCACGAGTATTGCGCGTTTGCAGGGCAAGCGACTTCAACGCGGCGAGTTGAATCAAAACACTGAACCGTGAGTAAAGCAGTAGAGTCGCGGTTGTAAAAAGTTACTACGCTCGGCGTCAATTTGCAGTAGGCAAACTCGCCTGGACGCGGCGAAGGCGACGGGCGAGGCGAAGGAGTTGGAGTCGGCGTCGGTGTAGGCGTTGGTGTAGGCGTTGGAGTGGGTGTAATAGTTGGGAAAGGCGGGTGAGGCTCGGCGTCAGGCGGGTGGTAGCCACTCGGCTGGTTGACGCGCACTCGAGCAGTGCACCTGGGTGCGTGCGTTCCATCGTTCGGAATCGCGGTTACAGTGCCGCTTCCGACGCGTTGCGCGTTGAAA
>JAVYMB010000081.1:0-3924 GCA_038740145.1 Candidatus Norongarragalinales archaeon
TAAAAGTGTTTGCACTATCGGCTAGTTTTGCTTTCACGAACGCTTCGCAAGCGGTTTGAATGCAATGCTTAAAAGCATCGGCGAAGTATCTCGTAAAGAAAAAAATAAAAGGAAAAAAGAATAGTTTTTGAGTTTTAGTTTTAAGCCGCGGTGTTTAATGTGCTAGACAAGCTCAAAGGCATGATTTCTAAACAGAAAGAAAAAAGCATCGCGTGCTTCGTGGACGGACCGAATATGCTGCGCAAAGAACTCGGCGTCGACCTCGAGCAAGTCAAGAAAAAACTGCGCGCTCACGGAACCGTAAAAGTCGGACGGGTTTACCTTGATCAGTACGCCAGCGACAAGCTCATCGAGGCAGTAACGAACCAGGGCTTCGATCCCGTCGTCGTGCCGAGCGACGTCGACGTAGCGCTCGCCGTCGACGCAAGTCAATTTATTTACGGAGACAAAATCGATGCGGTTGCCATAGTGTCACGCGACTCGGACTTTAAGCCGTTGTTGATGAAGGCGAAAGAGCAAGGTAAGGAAACGATCGTCGTCGGCGTCGAACCTGAATTCAGCGCCGCGTTGCGAAACAGCGCTGACGTCGTAATCGATTTGAAGGAATGAAAAGAAAAACTAATGGGGAAAATTGAAAAATCGAAGAACGGCGGTTTAAAAGAACGAGTCACGTAATACTTTCAGAAAAATTTTTGAAATTGTTTTTTTGTAACGCAAGGTGTTTTTTCGAGAATGGTTTTTCTTTTATGCGGAAAACCCTTACACCTTGGCCTTTCCCTCGCAGCGACCGATGTCTTCGCTCTCGCAAAACAATTGCGCGCCAAAAAGTTTTGCGGCGCGATTTTCGTGACGACTCTCGGCAACTTCGGTTTTGAGGAAGGAGCGCTTTTTATGGATTCTGGCGCGGTGGTCGCGTGTTCTTACGAATACTATGCTTTTTCGAAAAAGTTTGTTGGACGCGAGGCGTTCATGCGGTTTGTAAACGCTTGCGCCGCGCAGAACGGCGTTGTAGACGTTTTCGAATGCTCGCAGGACGAGCTGCATGCTGTGCTCGCTGAAAATCAAGCGTTGCTTTACTCGCCGCACGACAAGGAACTCGTTAAGCCTTTGAAGCACTCGCCTGCTTTTGAAGAGGAATTGGCGGCGCCGGCAATGCAAAAACAATCGTTGTTAAAGAAAATTGGATTCAAAGGATTTTAAAGAACGCTTCAAAAAAGGTGTTTTTCGGAGTGCCGAGCATTGTATTCGCTTCTGGAAAAGGCGGCGTCGGAAAAACGAGCATTGCAGTCAACTTAGGCGTTCTCTTGGCTAAACTCGGAAAGCGAGTCGTCGTAGTCGACGCAGACGTCGATATGGCTGCTGTGTCGATAATGCTTGGAATAGAAATTAATCCCATCACGCTTCAAAACGTTCTCGCCGGCGAAAACACAATTACTGACGCTGTTTACGAAGGCCCGCACGGCTTGTACTACGTTCCATCATCGCTGCACGAGGAAGCGCGAGAAATCGACTTGACGCGGTTGCGTGACGCGGTGAGCAAACTCGAACTATCGTACGAGTTTGTTCTCGTCGACTCGCCGCCGGGCTTGAGTGCTGAAGCTCGCGCTGCAATCGCGAGTTCACAGCAATTAATAATAGTTTCCACGCCGGATCCAGCGGCGCTGATTGACTCGTTGAAGATACGCAAGTTCGCTGAAAGAAGCGGCGTCACCGTGCTTGGTGTGGTTCTAAACCGCGTAACTGGCGATAAAAATGAGCTCAAGCCACAAGAATTAACCGCCGTGCTTGGCTTGCCTCTCGTCGCAACGCTGCCGGAAGACGTTGAAGTGCGACGCAGCGCGTCTATGCAGCAACCAGTCGAAGTGCGCGCGCCGCACTCCGCGTTTTGCCGCGGGCTGCGCTTTCTTGCAAGCGCGCTTACGCACGAAGTGGTTCCAGACGCGAAGCCAGCGCGAGCCTCGTTTTTCGAGCGTGTTGGCGCTTTCTTCAAGCGTTTGTTTGCAGCAAGGTAAAACGATTTTTAATTTTTTTAATGTTAAAGCCAACTTTTGGTTTTTTGAGGTGATTTGTTTGGCTGAAAAGCGTCCGTTCGACGTTTTAAACAACGCGTTGAACAACAACGTCTTAGTTCGCTTGAAGGGCGACGTTGAAGTGCGCGGAACGCTCGCGAGTTTCGACGTGCACATGAACCTCGTCGTTGAAAACGGCGAAGAGTTGCGCGACGGCGAAGTCAAGCGCAAGCTTGGCACTGTGCTTCTACGCGGCGACACTGTGGTCTTCGTTTCGCCAGCGTGAAAATCGCCGAAAAAAAGTTTTTTTAATCACTTGAAAGCAAAATAAGTAGCCGCGCGGGCTCGTAGATCAACGGTTCGCCTTCGAAAAAAAGTTTTTCGTTCTTCCGACGGCGCGTTTCAGATCGCACGCATGGCAAAACGCTTTTTTCCAAGAGAAAAAAGCGTTCTTGATTGCGTGAGGTTGCGGGTTCGAATCCCGCCGAGTCCATTCCAGCGTTGAGCGTTTGATTGAGTTGCTTAACGCGTCGCAAGGGCCCATAGTCGAGTGGTAAGACGTTCGCTTGACGTGCGAAACCTTTCTTTAGAAAAAAAAGCTTTACTAAAGAAAGACGCGATAGATCAAGGGTTCGATTCCCTTTGGGCCCACTCTTTTTATTTTAAACGCGGCGATAGTCGTGCGTTCACAGCCAAACTTAGAATCCTCTTTCTACATCAAGTTTAACGCTTCTCGCCCTAAACTCCGCGGATTCGCGGTTCTAACGCTGCGCCCCAACGCGTCTTCCAAAACGTCGCTCTCAACACTAGTATTAAGCAAGATTTTTCGCGACGACAATCTTCGCGTAATTGCCCTCGTGCCTACTTACACTGAAACCAACAGTACGTTTCGCCGCCGAGGCTATGCTTTAAAGTTGCACCTCGCTTTGCGCCGCGTTTTAGAGCGCCTTGCTTTCGACGAGAACAAAGCAATTACCGATGCGAGGCCTTTTAGAGTAACGCATTACGGAGACGAAGTTAATCGTAGTTCCCTTGGTTTAGTAAAAAACTGGGTTACGGGACTTTTCCCAGTTTAGACAGCGAGCCAAGCAAACCGCGTTGGGGTATTTGCCGCGATTTCAAGCCAATGCCACATGTTTTGACTACAGAAGAACAAAAATTATTGAATTGGTTTAAGAAAACGGCAGTCCCTGCAGACTTGAGATGGATAATAGAACACGATAAAATTCTCGCCAATTTGAATCGGAAAGCGACTACACGGCGTTGATTTCATTCGAATACGATGTTGGCGGGCGCACCAAGGAATTGCGAGAGTAAAGAGTTCAACGCCGCAGGCGAATCTGGAAGCAAGCGGGCTTCGCTGCGGGGCACGCGCACGTGAAACTCTTTACCGCTGCTTTTGAAAACCGTGTTTATGCCAAGGACTCGTGCGGGAAGTAGGACTTCGCTTATCTTTTCGTGAGGAGCTGCCGCGTCGTCAATTACTTTTACTTTCTTGCCGAGTGCCTTGCTGAGGGCGCGTACTGTCTGTCCTTTCCTGCCGATGACTGCGGCTGGCGAAAGCGTGAATACGAGAACTGCGTCTTTGAGTTCAAGTGCACGCTCGAAACCAGCTTGGCTGGGCAAGTTTTCGCCGCGCAGTGTTTGAGCGATTTTGAGTTCCGTTTGCGTCACTTCGCCGCTTTCAAGCTTGCGCTGGCACGCTGCGCAAAATGAGTTCGTCGCAAGGCACGCTTCGCACAAAGGAGTCTTCACGAACTTCGTTCACCGTTGCTTCCTTAATTTTTAAGCTCGTTCTTTTTTAAATTCTTTTCAAATTGTTTTGACTGCGTGTCTGCGCCGTGTCTGCGCATCGCTGAGCTTTCAATAAAAAATAGGAAAAAAGGCGCGTTTGACTTTACTTCGAGAGTGTGAG
>JAVYMB010000082.1:0-3839 GCA_038740145.1 Candidatus Norongarragalinales archaeon
GATGATTCGTTTGCGAAGAAATTGTTTTTCTTTACTGTTCGCCAGCTTTATTTAGCGTTTACGCCGCACACCGCTCACGTTAATTACTACGAGCCATCGTTTTTTAATCAATTCAAGGATCAAGCGCGCGTGAAAATATTGCGGCAACGCGTTAAAGGCAAGAAGACGAGCGCAACGCGATTCGATGTTTTGTTGGAGCCGTAAAGTCAGCAGAACGAAAAAAAGCTAGACAAGCGGGTTAGCTATTCGTTTCTCCAAACGTTTTTTCGACTACGCCGACTGCCGCGATTTGCTTTTTGTCGTCGAGTAGAACGAACCTGCCGAGGAAAGGCGTTTCCTTGAAAGATTCAACGACCGCTGGCCGTTCGCTTGAAAAAACCGCTCGAAAACACTCTGTCGAACGAGCTTCATTAACGCCAGGAGTAGGAACGTAAGTGCGGTTAAAGAAATCTATTTTGTCGACTACTTCTTCCGTGCTGCACTCAAACTCGCCAGCCGCGTTTTTGAGCTTGACTGGCTTCAACAAACTAACTGAAAACCCGGGTAAGACAAAGAATTTAGCGGTAAAACGCTTGACGGCACGAACCACGGAATCCGGCTTGCACGCGACGCTGCCGCGAGCAGGTTTTTGGCTTGCCGCGGAATCAAAAAGAATGCGCAATCCCGTGTTCTCGCCAGCCTTGACTTCCTCCGTCTTCGCATCGCCGAAGGCAACGAATTCCTTGATTGAACCAGTCGCGCCTTGCGGAATGAAGACTACGCGTTCGCCTTTGCGCAGCGAGCCTTGCTCGACTCTACCGACAAAAACAGGCTCGCCGCCGACGTCTACTTCGTCTTGCACGATGAAGCGCGCTGGCTTCGCGAGCGCTCGCGCCTCCGCTTGCTCGGCGTTTTCCTTCCCGAAAAACGCGGGAATTTCTTCCAGCAACGGCGCGCCATCAAACCAAGGCGTTTTATCTGACTTGTCTTTCAAGTTCACGCCATCCATAGCGGAAACAGGCAGAATGCGGACTTGCTCGCGCTCGAATCCAACGAAGTTGAGGTAATCAAGAACTTTCGCCGCGAGTTCGTCGAAAACGCTTCGCGAGTAGCCGCTCAAATCCATTTTCGTTACTGCGACGATGATTTTTTCGAGACCGAGGAGGCGCGCGAGGAAAACATGCAGCATGGTTTCTTCTTGAAAACCTTCGCCAGGCTTCGCTGATACGACGAGCAATGCGTAGTCCGCTCGAGACGCGCCGCTCAACATGTTTTTCACTAGTTCCTTGTGTCCCGGCACGTCTATGAGTTCAAAAACGGTTCCGCGAACAGCGATTTTCGCGCTGGTTGCGTCGATAGTAAGTCCTTCAAGGCGTTCTTCGCGGAAAGCGTCGAGGAGGAAGGCGTATTCAAAGTCTTTACCAAGCGACTCGCTCAAGCGCTTTACGTGCTCGACTCTCTCGCGCTGCGCTACTCCACAGTCAACAAGCAAGCGCCCTATTAGCGTGCTTTTGCCGTGGTCCTTGTGCCCGAGAAGCGAGATTTTCACGCAACCCAAGACAAACACCTTTGAATCCGAATGGTGCGAAAAAAAGCAAAACTGTCGAGACATCACATATAGCCGAGGGCGCGCAAGCGCTGCATCACGTTTTCTTGTTCTTTATCCATCGCGCGTCCAGCGCGCTCCGCCGTGTCAGTCGCGCGAAGTTCCTCGATTATGTCGTCAACTGTTTGCGCGCTCGAGGCGATTGAAACAGTGCACTTCGTGCATCCAAGACTGCGAAAGCGTTTTCCGTCGCGTGCAAAGTAAAGCGGGTTTACCGGAATGCCTTCTTGCTTTATGAAGCGCCAAACGTCAATTTCATTCCAGTGCAATAGTGGATGTACTCGAACGTGGCTAGTTCCCTCGATTTCAGAAGTGAAGTCCCAAATTTCCGCTGGCTGGTTCTTGTAGTCCCACCGAAACTCTTTGTCGCGAGGAGAGAAATAGCGTTCCTTCGAGCGGATGCCGTGTTCGTCGCGGCGAATCGAAACGATTACTGCTTCGAAGCCTTCGCGGTCTAAAAGCTTTTTCAAAGCTTCCGCCTTGTTGACGCCGCAACAAGAAATTCCGGAAATATTCGCGTCTTCCTGCTTTATTTCCATCGGCTCGACGATTAAGTTCAAGTTCCATTCGCGCGCAAGCCTGTCGCGGAACTCATAAACCTCGGGAAACTCGAGTCCATTGTCTAAATGCACTAAAGGATAAGGAACTTTGCCGAAAAATGCTTTGCGCGACAATTGAACCATCGTCGTCGAGTCCTTGCCCGTGCTCCAAAGCATGCACACTTTCTTGAAGCGCGACTTCGCCTCGCGAAGCACGAAAACGCTTTTTTCTTCAAGTTCCTTCAAGTCTTGTTCAATCATTTCTTTTTCTCCCCACATCCATCGCAACAACCTTGTTTTTCGTTTCGCATTTATTTTTCTAGAGGTATCCTAGCGCGCGCAAGCGCTCGCGCACTCTCTCCATATCGCCTTTGCTCAACTTCGTTTTTCCGCCTGCGGTTCGCTGCGCGTCTCCAGAAACGATTTCGCGCAACGTGAAAGTAACGAAATCAGAGACGGAAGTGAAACCCGTCTTGGCAACGTGCGCCTTCACTAATTCGTACAACGGCTTTGGAATGGAAACCGTCGTGTATTTTTTCACCATATTCTACCCGTCCTTCCATTCCAGCACAGTAAAGGTTGTTCGCCGATTCGTTAAAAACTTAATTAATTATACATTAAGTTTCGATATTTTTTGGGTGGAAGCTGTTTTAAATCTTTTCAAACACTCAACTATCACGCTTGGTTGAAGTAGTGTGTTTTCTCGATTCTAGCGAAAACGACTTTGTCCATAACCAAACCGATCGCAATTATGACGAGCATTACAGCCATTACTTGACTGACGTCATTCAACTCGCGCCCCATGTTCAACAGATAGCCTAACCCGACCGTTACGAAAATGAGTTCTCCCGCGAGCAACGAACGCCAAGCGAAGGCCCAACCCTGCTTCATTCCCGAGATTATGCTTGGCAGCGCGGCCGGGATTATTACGCGGAAGTAAAGCGAAGGGCCAGTAGCGCCCAGCATTCTGCCGGCATTCAAAAAATTTTTGGGCACGTTTTTGACTCCAATGCGCGTCGCAATAGTGATCGAAAACAACGCGCCCATAACGACGACGAACAAAATCGCGGTTTCAGAGAGTCCGAACCACAAAATCGCCAGCGGCAGCCAAACGATGCTTGGAAGCGTCTGCAAGCCGAGCATGAGGACGCCTACCGTGTCGTCAAGTATTTGAAAACGCGACAACATCAAACCAATTATTAGTCCGACGAGTAGCGCGAACGCGTATCCGATGAACATTCTCTTCAAACTGCCAGCAATCGCGGCGATTACACTGTAATCCGCTATTCCTGAGGCGAGCGCGTCGAATACGGAAAAAGGCGACGGAAAAAGAAAAGGCGGCCACAGCGATGCTCGAAACAACGCTTCCCACAACGCTACCAGCAAAACTAGGAACGCTGTAGCTCGAAAAACTTTCGACTCCAATAATTTCTTAACGAGGGTCTTTGCGGTTTCAGGCATTTCTTTCACTTCTTCAAGCGCGCTTCAATTCCTCGTGCAGAGCTTTCTCTACTTCATCCTTCAAATCCGCCTTAATCTCGCGCGCTAGGCGGATGACGCGCTCGTCTTCAATGTAACGCGGACGCTTGAGATTCACGCGAATTTCTTTTTTGATTCGCCCAGGCCTGAAAGACATTAAGACGACCCTGTCGCCAAGGCAAACGGCTTCGCGCACGTTGTGAGTAACGAAAACAATGGTTTTACGCGTCTTAACC
>JAVYMB010000083.1:0-3746 GCA_038740145.1 Candidatus Norongarragalinales archaeon
CCAACGAGAGGGTGCTTGCGTCGAGGCCAAAGCCTGACTAAAAGAACGACGAAGGCTATTGCGACTGCTCCAAAAAATAGTTGCGCAAATTGCACTGAATCTGAAAACATAGCATTTAATTCGGAGCGCGATTATAAAAAAGCGTTATGTGCGCCTTAAACGATTTCGTGGTTGAAGCTGCGCGCGCGTTTCACGAGCGAGCAGGACTGGCGTTGCCTGAAACCAACGGAGCCGTAATCGAAGTCGCACACCAGCCACTCTTCTTGCCTTCGCCTGGCTTCTTCGAAAAAATCGCGTTGGGTTGCTGGCTCGCGGAAAAAAGAAAAGGCGTCTGCGTCTTCGGTTTTGTTGACGACGATTACGCACTTTTTCCCGCCTTGTGGAGCGCGCGCTTGCCGGCTCGAAACAAGAAAGGATTCGAGAAAATCGGTTTCGACTACGAGCCGCAACGCAAAGCGTTTTTCGTTCTACCCAAGCCCTCGCCCGCACAAGTCAAAACCGTCGGCGAAAAAACTGGGTTGAGCGAACTCCTCGAAGAGAGTTGGCGTAGAGCGCTCTCTCTCTCTGAATTCAACGCGATTACCGCCGCCAGCGTTTGCGAGTCGCTTGGATTGCGTCCCTTGTTTTTTGAGTACTCGAAATTACCTTGCGCGGCCTTCGACGCGCAAACCGATTTCTTTAAAGAAAAACAGCGCGAGTTCGCAGCGGCGTTCAACGAGTCACTCAAAAAACGCGGCGTTAGTGGAATAAAACCCTTGAAGGAAGACGAACTGCCGTTGTGGCGCGTGAAGCGCGATGGTTCGAAGCAAACACTTTTCGCAGGCGAAAAACTAGCCGCTGGAGAACGCGTAGCTTTTAAAGCCGTTGCGCGAAACATAGCGTTTGCCTCGCTTTTAGGTTCGAGTGCTTACGTTTCAGGTGCTGGCGCGCTCTCGGAAGAACGCGGTTACGCCGCGGTAGCGCATGATGTTGCGCGCTCGCTCGGCGTGCGCGAGCCAGAAACTTTTGTTTGGCGCAACACGAATGTTTACCACGCCGCAAGCAAGGGCGAAAGCGGCGCGCCCGAATTGGAACGCGAAGTCACGGCATTGAAAGCTGTTTTGGACGAAGCCAAAAAACGCGAGGCGGGGTTGCTTGCTGAACGCGGCAAAGGAAAAATAATTCCGGAAAAAGCGCTTGCTAGCGCTCACCGCGAGAAAAAAGCGGCTGAACGCGCCTTTCAACGCAAGCAAGGCGAATTGCTGGCGTTGCGCGCCGCCGAACGATTGGAAAAACAAGCCACTCTTTATTCAATCGCGGATTTGTTGGCTGTAGTGGACGCGAAAAAAATTTGCGCAAAGTGGTTTGCTTCGCTTGACGCGGCACAGCCAGCGAGAAAAGAGTTTTTCGTTGAGTATTCGACGGTCACTCGCTTCATTTGACCATTCTCGTCACGCATTCGGCTTGTGCTTAACCAGTGTGGTAAGACTCTTTAAACCAGTAAACCGGGTGCGTGAGCACGTAAAGCTTTTTCTCGCATCCAAAATACTTGCACAAGCACTTTCCTTCGCTCCATTTGCCAAGGCTGTCGCTAACGTAATGCAGTTCGCGGAAAGGTTTTTCGAAAGCCTCATACTCGAAGCCGAAATCACGCGCTTTCCGCTTAGCGAAAAAAGTTTTGTTGCTTATTCCAGTGAAGTCAGCGTGAGCAGCGCAACCCGCGACGGCGTGTCCGAGCGCGGCTTCCAAACACGCTTTCTCGCGCTTGAGCGCTTCGCTAGGGGGAACGCGTGCGACGTGCGCGTAATCGTTGCATTCGTAGTGAAGCCCAACCTCGTGCCCAGCGCTTTCGAGTTTGCGAAGCACGGCGTTCGTTTTGAAGCCGAAGGGATTGTAGCCGTCGTAATGCACTCGGACGAAGTAAGTCGAGCGAACGCCGTTCTCTTTTTCAACTCGCGCCATTTCAAGCGCGCGCGCTGGCTCGAAGTCAATGTCGTGCCTCAAGACGAGCACGCGCCCCATTGGTTTGCGGCGGGCGAACTCGCGGGTTCCAACGATTTTGTAACCGAGTTTTTTGGCTTTGCGCAGTATTTCCGCGTAATGCTTCAACGAAAAGCCGCATTTGTCGTGGCGCGTACAGCGTTTTTCACGCTTCATTTTTCTTTACTCCTCTAAAAGTTATAGGTTCAAGAATATTCAACACTATTAAAAACCACGACGCCAACAACTTAAAGCTTTGTTCAAGATTTAACTACGGTTGAAAGACGGTTGAAAAACCGTTTAATTGTTTAAAGCCCAACCATTAAAATAGCCTGCGGCTTTTATTACGCGTGGTTCAAGTGAAGAAAGCAAGGAAAGTTGAGGCGCTCGCTGGAAAAACAGTTTCAAAGACTGCCTTAGAGAAAAAGCGAGAACTTGCGGCGCGCTCTTTCGCGCGAAGATGGAACCGCGTCTTGCCTCTCGACGAAATGCTTCTCGACCGGTGGAACAAGGCGCGCTTGCTCGGCTTCGGCGCGGGCTCAAGCGTTTACGAGCACTCGTTCGTTTACGGCAAGCCGCGCGTTGGAAGAAACGTTTGGATTGGCCCCTTCACGTTGATCGACGCCTCCGGCGGACTCGAAATAGGGGACGGTTGCGACGTTTCAAGCGGCGCGCAAATCTTGTCGCACTCTACGCACTTGCGATGCGTGTCGGCGCGGCGCGCTGAAACCGTTAAAAAACCAACAAAGATCGGGCGCTGCACCTTCATTGGAACGAACGCCGTCGTGCTGCCTGGCTCGCGAATCGGCGACCACTGCGTTATCGCGGCTGGCGCCGTCGTGAACGGCGTGATTCCGTCTTTCAGCGTTGCGGCGGGCGTGCCTGCGCGCGTCGTCGGCCGCGTCGTGTTAACGCGCGACGGCGCGAAACTCGTTTATAAAACCAAAAAATAATTAAGTACTTTTCTGACGGGAGGATGGGTTTTATGGCTTTGAAGCGAAAAACCGCGCTAGTGACTGGCGGCGCGGGATTCGTCGGCTCGCACCTTGTAGAAGCGCTAGTCGACCGCGGCGTAAGCGTGCGCGTTCTCGACAACTTTGACCGCGGCAGACTCGCGTATCTCGACGCGGCGAAAGAAAAAGGAAGCGTTGAAGTCGTCAAGGGCGACGTGCGCAACCGCGAAACAGTCCGCAAGGCGGTGCACGGCGCCGACTATGTTTTTCACGAAGCTGCGGTTTGCATCAACAAGAGCGTCAAGTTTCCTGAAGAAGCAATCGACACGAACATTTGGGGAACCGTGAACACCGTGCTCGCGGCGAAGAATGAGAACGTCGAAAAATTCGTTTTCGCGAGCAGCGCCAGCATTTACGGAAACCCCCGGCAAATCCCAATGACTGAAGAACACGGTTTTTTTCCGGAAACGCCTTACTGCGTCAGCAAAATTGCGGGCGAACAACTACTCAGCATTTACTCGAAGGAACTCAATTACGTCACGCTTCGCTACTTCAACGTTTACGGGCCGCGGCAAAGCACCGACGCGTTTTACACGAGCGTAATTCTTTCATTCATCAAGAAGTTCGACGCTGGCGAGCGCCCAATAATTCACGGCGACGGAACGCAGACGATGGACTTCGTGCACGTTCGCGACGTCGTACAAGCAAACTTGCTGGCTGTGGAAAAAAGCGTTTCGCGCGAAGTGTTCAACGTCGCAAGCGGAGTCGAGACCAGCGTGAACGACTTGGTGCGCATACTCAACGACATTTACGGTAAAAATCTTGAGCCGATTT
>JAVYMB010000084.1:0-3613 GCA_038740145.1 Candidatus Norongarragalinales archaeon
TCCCCCGAAAAATTTAAGGCGTTGTTTTTTTGCCCGAAAACACGCGGACGCGAACACCCGAATTACTTAGTTTATTGGGAGGGAAACACTTACACGCCGAACTATACGGCGGTAATCGACGCGCTCACAAAGTCATGCCTCGAAATGCAGGATGAAGTCGCGCGAATAGAAGCAACCGAACCATCGCCTAGCCCTTCACCTAGTCCCACTCCGACGCCTTTTCCTTCGCCTAGCCCGAGTCCGCGTGTTTCTCTTTCTCCTAGTCCTTCTCCTTCAATTCAAGCGAACGCTTCGCTTTCATCGATTTCGCCGACTGCGATTCCAGCGCCGCAAACCGCGCTCGTCGCCGCGGGCGCGGTAAGTGAAGACGAGCAGTGGCTCACTTACTCTGCATTGCTTCTCGCGGTGGGCTGCACTGCAATCGCCGCGTTTTACGGCCGCAAGAAATAGTTGCGAGTATTTACGGGCCCGGCGGGAAATTCGGCGCTCGCACCATCGTTTTTTTCTTTCTAGTGCAGTTCTTTTCTTTTTGAAAAAAGAAAGAAGTACTTTCGAACCCGCGTTCTCCTGCTTAGAAGGCAGGCGCTTTATCCAGGCTGAGCTACGGGCCCTGCTTGTTTTAATCTTTTTTACGCGCTTCTTTTTAATTAAGCCGCAGAAAAAATCAGGTTTTAACTCTTTTGCTGAGGCGTTCAGGCAAACACAGTTTCTCGAAAGGCTTGCCTTCACACTCTCGACGCACGAGGTCCGCGAGTTCGCTGACGCTCATCGTTTTTTGTTCGGGTTTTCCTCGAGTGCGGATGCGCGCGGCAACACAACCACTAGCCGATTCCCTAGCGCCGATTACCGCGATGATGGGAATCCACTCGCGTTCTGCGTCGCGCACTTTTTTGTCGAGGCTCTCGCTTCTATCGTCAAAGTCAACACGAACCCGCGCCCGCTGGAGTTCTGCAAGTGCTTGCTCGCAAGCCGCGTGTTGTTTTTCGCTTACGGGAATCAAGCGAACTTGAGTAGGCGCGAGCCAAAAAGGCCAGAGGGGGGTTTTGCCTTTCTTGATTTCAAGCGCTTCGTTTTCGAGTAATGCGTAAATCACTCGCTCGATGCTGCCGCTAATACTCGCGTGCAATATGAATGGACGCTTTTTTTCACCTCGCTCGTCCGTGAACGAGATGTCGTAAGTTTCCGCGTTTTCCACGTCGATTTGCACCGTGCTAAGCGCGCTTGCCTTGTCTAGGCAGTCCACGAAGTTGAACTCGAACTTCGTTACGAAGTAAGCGTAGCGCTCGTCGAATAATTCAAGCAACGCTGGCTTGCCGAGTTTTTTAACCATTTCGAAATAAACTTCTTTGTTTTCGTTGAAAAACGCGGTTTGCGCGCGGAATCCAGCTTCGAATTCAAAGTCGAATTGCTTCAACCATTTTCCGCAAATTTCGAATTGGCTTTGAAACTCGCGTTTTGCTTGCTCGAGGTCGGCGCAGAAAGTATGCATGTCAGGCATCGTTAGCGCACGAACGCGCTTGAGTCCAGCTAGTTCACCGCTTTGCTCCCTGCGGAAAGAATAGCGAGTGAGTTCATACATTTTGAGTGGAAGACTTTTGTAGGAAATCGTTAAGTCGTGCGTCATGAGAAACATGCCGAAGCACGCGGCGAAGCGCAAGAAAAATTCCTTGTCTTCACTCTTTACTACGTATTGCCGAGCGGGAAAACGATGGAGGTATTTTTTGAGGGCGGGGTGCTCGTAGTCATACATCAAAGGCGTTTCAACTTCCATCGCGCCGTAGTCCACGCAGTACTCCGTAATGCTGCGCTCGAGGAGTTTCTTGATGAGACGGCCTTTGGGAGGCCACGAAAAGTTTCCAGCGTCGCTGCCGCCCTCGTAACGCGCGATTCCGTGTTCCAGCATCAACTTGATGTGAGGCGGCTCGGTTGCGTAAACTCGGACTTTCTGTGTTTCATAATCCATGAACTTCTTGAAGTTTTCGAACCCTTTGTAATCGAACTCGCGAAACGGAACGACTTCTCCTTTCGGCGTCAAAACAAAAAACTCGCTTTTCAGCGCCGCTTCCTTTTTTAGGGACTCGCTCACCGCCTGCTCGACAGCCGGCTTTTTCTCGCGCTCCGCGCGCACAGCCTCGACTACTACTTGCTTCGCCCCCAGTTTTTCCGCTCGCGCTTCCACGTCTCGTGCGCTAATCGCCTTGCTGAGTTCGGCGAGCGGGTGTCCCTTGCACTTGAGTTCGAATTCCTTGTAGTAACCGAATGGAGCGCGTTGCGCGTCAGGCGCGAAGCGCCGCACGATTTCAGTGAATTTTTCAAGGAGGGCGACGGCTTTCGCCGGCGGCGCCAAGTTGTTGCTCAAGTGCGCGTAAGGATAAACTAGAATCGTTTTTGCTTTAACATCGCGAAAATCTTTTTCAACGGCGTGCGCCGCCTCTTCGAGCACGCGCTCGTCGTCGTCAGCCTCGAAACTAGAAAAAACTACGACTACGTCCTCGATTCGCGTTCCTTTTTTTTCTTCTTCCGAAAGCGCTTCCGCCGTCTTCAACGCCTTGCTTTTTGGTTTGAATGCGACGTAGTCACAGTGCAGTTGCAGCAAACGCATTTTTTTCTTTCACTCTATCGACGTTTAAACGCCTTTCATAAAAAAAGGAATTGTTATTTAAGGCCGCAGTGCTTTAAAATCCTGCTAGGCGAAGATTGTAATGACTTTAAACAAGGTTAAAGACTTTACCGTGAGCGCCAAAGAAAACGCGGCTTCGCTCACCACGAAATTCTCGCGCTGCGGCTTTCAAGCGAGCGAACTCGGCGAAGCAGTGCGGCTAATGCGTGAAATGAATCGCGATAAAAACTGCGTGCGCTTCTTCGCCTTCACTGCGAACCTCGCCGCAAGTGGCTTGCGCGGCGTGCTCGCGCAATACATTCGCGAGGCGCGCGTCGACGCGGTTATCACGACTGGAGGCGCAATCGACCACGACTTAATCAAGTGCTTTGCGCCTTACGCCCTCGGCTCTTTCTTTCTTGACGACGCTGCGCTGCACCGCAAGAAAATCAATAGACTCGGAAACATTTTAGTGCCAAACGAGCGTTACGTTCTCCTAGAAAAAAAAGTTCAACCCGTTTTTCAAAAGCTTTATGCGCAACGCAAAGCGTGGAGCGCGAGCGACTTCGTGCGCGAACTCTCCAGCGAACTCTGCTTGCGCGACGAAAACTCTTTTTTGCGAGCGTGCCTCGAGCGAGGCGCGCCCGTTTTCGTCCCTGGACTCACCGACAGCGCCCTCGGCTTACAGTTGCACTTTTTCAAGCAAGAAAAGCCCGATTTCATCCTTGACGAAACCGCGGACTTGCGTAAACTCGCGACGCTCGTGCTCAGCGCAAAGCGAACAGGCGCCGTGGTTTTAGGCGGCGGAATAAGCAAGCACCACGTCATTGGCGCGAACATCTTGCGCGGCGGACTCGACTATGCTGTTTACTTTACTACTGCTTCTCCATTCGACGGCTCTCTAAGCGGCGCACAAACACAGGAAGCAAAATCGTGGGGCAAACTCAAGGAAAAAGCGAGGCACGTTACCGTTGTTGGAGACGCATCGATTAACTTCGCTCTCGCGGCAGCCGC
>JAVYMB010000085.1:0-3610 GCA_038740145.1 Candidatus Norongarragalinales archaeon
ATCGTTTTTTCCTAGTTTCTTTTTTATTTCGAAGTATTCGTATTCCAGAAGTTGTCCTATCGCCTTTCTTGTCTGACTTTTAAAATTTTCAGTATGTATGCTTTTTACTTCAAAAATAAATATTTGATTTGCCTTCTCAGTAAAAACATCAACTACGCTTTCTTTTGGAGTAAGGCCGTGCTTTAGCAATTCATTACAAAGGATTAAAACTGTTTTTCTGTGTGATCTGCTGGCTCGCTCTTGTGCCTCTGAATTTTGTTCGTATGCTATCTGATGCACTTGTTGCTTTAATTCGTTTAGGCTTGAAGAAAACAAGGAAACGAGGTTTCCGTCATTCTTTTTCAGCAATTCGTTTGCTACATCGATTACAGTGCTTCCATTAGTTCCAGTCCGCAAGATTATTGCCAGCAACTCGGCGTTTGAAAGCGCTTCAGCCCGTATTTCGCCAAGCTCTCTCGGCCTTTCTTCGATTGGTAAGTCTCGAATAGTCAACCGCTCGCTCTTCACCTTCGATCCCTAGAATTAGGAAAAATTTCGAGCTTTTAAGCCTGCCGAGAGTGTGCTTCCAGTGAAACGCTGGTTTTTCAAGCAATTTTTTTAAGGTGCAGCGCCCTCGTTTTTTAGGGATTGAGAGTGGATTGGAGTTTTTACTTGAATAGGTGGGCGCTCCCAGTTATCGTTACAGCTTTATTCGCTTGGTTTACTATTTACAGGAAACGCGTTGCGAACTGGCTTGTTAAGCGCGAAAAACGCGGGCAACCAATCTCGATTCGCTTTATCACCGACGGTTTGCGCTTGCCACTCGCGGACTGGCGTTGCACCGTGCTTGCGCCAGTATTGCTCGCAGTGGGCTTGGAGTTGCTTGTAGCAGCATTATTTAACGCGCGGTTGACTTCCTACGGCGAACCTTTTTGGTTCGCCGCGGTTACAAGCGGCTTTTTGAACCCGGTTGCGGAAGAAGTATTGGCGCGCGGTTGCTTGATTGGCTTCTCATTGTTCTTTTTTCACTGGCTTTACTTGGAAAAACTCGGGCGAACGGCAACGTGGTTTTATTACGCCACGGTTTTAGTCGGCGTATCGCTTGTTTTCACTGCGTCGCACGACAATTACTCGTTGATTCAAGTCGCCGCGCGCTTCTCGGCGTCAATGCTTTACGGCGCATTGTATCTAGCGAGTGGACGCAACTTGCTGCCGGCGATCGCCGCGCACGCGGCGAGCAACTGGTTCTTGATTTTCGCCGACGCTGGCTTGGCTTGACGCTTTGAAACGCTGTAACACAAAAAGCTTTTCTACTCGCGCCGCCTAAATACGCTTGTGGCTCCCCAAATAGTTTTCGTGAACGAAAGCATTCTCACCAAGCGAATTCCCGAGCTAGATCCATTGCGCAATCTAATCAGCGACTTGAACGCTCTCGGTGTCAGAATTCACAGCTTCGAGTTGCGCGACGAGGTTCGCGGCAAGCAGCCGTTGCGAGTCGTGTTGCACTGCAAAAACCTTCCGTCGCGCGCGAGGCGACGCTCTTTCACTTCCTTACGGTTAAGCGAGTTCGTGGAAGCGCAAGCGCGTTACCAACGCGCTGTCAGCGAAGCTTTACAGCGAGCCGGCTGGCGGAAGCCGGAACACGGCTTGGTGAGCGCGAGCGCGAGAACGCGAAGCGTGACGGTTCCCGTTCCCGTGCGCAAAAGCCTTGTTGAATGGTTTTTCCTGCAAGAATACGGCGCAATGCGAGCGCGTTCTCGATAATTTTTTTAGGCGCGGCGAGATAATTCGTTGCGAGAGTTGAACGACTTGGTAAGCATTCCAGCGTTCGAGAAAAAAGAGTTCATGCGTTCCTTCACGAAAGAACACCGGCAACTATTTTTGGCGCACGCGGAATTCGAGCGAGACGTTCTGCCTAAAGCACGGAAAGTTAAAGGCAAGCTGGTGCTGCCGCCAGATTTCGACGCGCAAGCGTTTTGCAGCAAGCACGGCGTTTCGCTGGAAAAGCTTGACGCTTGGCTGCGAGGCGAACGCCTTCCTTTCATGACGCGCGTAATGCGCGAAGCCGAAAAACGCGGTTTTTTCAACGCTTACTTGAGTTATGGCGCTGGAAAAGCGTTGAACGAGTTAACTGCTTTCACGACTTACTCCGGCAAACTGAATTTCGCTGAAGACGGCTCGCGTTCGAGCGTCCTGCTTAAAGCCCCTTCCTCCAACGCTTTCGCGCTCATCAAAAGCGCGTTGTCCGAGTTGAAAGTGCCAAAGAAAAAAATTCGCATTCGCAAAGTCAAGACGATGGAAGGCGTCGCGCGCTTCGTGCGCGTAGACGACGACGTGCTCGCGCGAGCGCTCGCAGTAATGCGCGTTCCAGTCGGCGTGCAGCGCAAGAGTTTTTTAACCGACGGCGGGAATTTCCCGCACTTGGAAGCTGGTTACAGCGAAGGCGAGCCTTGGCGGAGTCACTTGGGGGCATTGCTTTCAGTCAGTGGCCGCGTTTTGCCGAGTGAAGAAAAAATAGAATTCAGTTTGCCTGCGGTGAGCGCGAGCAGCGAGCAAACCGTGCGCTCGGCGTGCGAGCGTTTCGTTAAAAAACTTAAGCAGCGTCTTGACACGGTTTTTTCTTACCGAGTGGAACGCGAGGGAAACACGTTTCGCCCGGTTTTCGAAGTGACGGGAAGCGATTATCAAGAGTTTTCCGCGAAGTATCCTTGGCTGCTTCGTTGGACTCGCTTCGTGGAAGAGTGGAATCCGGCGGTTCGCCCGCCTAGCGGAATAAAACGCTTTTTCTGCACACGCGACAATGTTGCGGAAAATGCGCGCGTGTGGGGTGAGGCGAGCGGGTATCGTTACTTGACGCCGGTTCAACGCGCGCAAGTGTTGCGGCAGTACTTGAATGTTTTCAAGGTTTTGTCTCCAGAAACGCCTCGCGAGGAAAGACGGAAAACAATTTTGACTTGGTTGAAGCGCTCGAATTTTCCTTCTTCTGTGGATAAAAAGTTTTTGAAGAGTAAAGAAGAGGACAAAAATCATGGGGGCGAAGTATGCGGAAAAAAAGTGAGAATATTTAGTTTTGACGAGAGCACGGTGTTGCACGAGGGAGTGCACGCGTTTTTGCGTTCGCGTTTCAAGGCGGGCGAGGACTACAAGCCGTTGGCTACAGCTGTCGAAACCTTCGTCTTCAATCAAAAACAAAATCCTGGTTTTTTGGAGAAAGACAAGCGCGTTTACGATCTAGCGCGTTCACTAGACTTCGATTCTTTAGACATTAGAACTGCTCCAGAATACGGCAAAGATAAATGCAGTCCTGGAAAAGTCAAAGAAATCCAGGAAAACGCTTACGCTTTAGGCGTTTTGCTTGGCTGGAAAGCGCTGGAGTTAAAAGACCGGTTTGGAGAAGAAGCTGGACGGCGTTTTTTGCGTTATTTGATGCAAGGTTTGGGCACGAAAGCCGCGCGTGAACGCGTGGAACAAGAATTTCAAGCGAGTTCAAGCGGCAAGTAAAAACGCGTTTCTCGCTGCTTCCGCGTTTCGCTCACGCTTTTTTTCAGTCTTTTTCTGTTCTTCCACAAGTTTATTTAAAGTCGTTAACGACAAAAAATTATCGTGTCTGCCGCGCGTTCTGCAAACCAAC
>JAVYMB010000086.1:0-3589 GCA_038740145.1 Candidatus Norongarragalinales archaeon
GAATTCTTTTTCCGTGTTTTTGTAAGCATAGTTGGGAGAAAACCCGCTTACTTGCGGATCTTGCGGCGAGCTCGAAGAACCGTAGACCGTCACGGTTTTCGAACATGTTTTTCCAGTGTTTGAAATAGTCGCAGTCACGCTACCGCTTGCGTCGCCGCTACCAGAACGCGTAGCAGTGAAAATCACGGGATTACCTGGGCTTTGTATTGAACCTATTCTAGAGTCCACCGTCCAAGTCACGGGATTAGGACAAGACATTAGATTGCCGTTGTTGTCATAACAAGCTGCTAAAGCTTGAGCGGTTGAGCCGCGTTGAACTCGGTCTGCAACGCTTACTTCGCAACGCTCCAAGCGAGGTTGTCCTCCTGGCGAGTAAGAAATGTGGGCTGGGCTGCAAGGCAAAACATCGTTACTGTTGTCACAACGCAAAAGGGTTGTTAGAACATCGCCTTCTTGGCTCAAGAGAACGTAGTCCACCTTGTAGTCTTTAGGCGCAGCCGACGAATCATAACGCCAGTTGCTCGTCGTGCCTGCGTTTCTATTGTGCATCGTGGTAAAGCGGTCCGCGTGGTTCGGACAATTCACTTGGCTTCCGCCAGCGTTAAAGCAAACTGCTTTGAACGTGTTTAACTCGTTTAAAGGCAAGCTCTTGTCTTCACTGCCGTCCAAATGTCTGGTTCTGCACGACTCAACATTTTGAATACACACAGAAGAGCCGCTAACTGTTTTGACGCTGGCCGAGCAATGAAAATTTAAATAATCGTATTTAACTATCCCGCCTTCTTGCGTCGGCGCGTTCTGGTTGCGCAGCGTAGCTTTGAACTGGCTTCCTTCTCTTCTCTTATTATCCAACGCGACGCTTTGAATGTTTTCCAATTTTAAGACGTTGGAGTCGCCACCACAAGAAACCACTACACCGTTATTGCGGCAAACGACAAACAAGTCGATACTTGTGAGGCTGCTGGTTAGAGTGTACTCTGTACGGTCAAAGGAACAAGAGTAAGTATTTCCGCCGCCACCGCTTCCACCACCGCCGCCACCGCTTCCACCACCGCCGCCACCGCTTCCGCCTTCTTCAGGGTAAAGGAAGGGGGGAGACAAGTCTTTACGCTGCATTTCCGCCTTGGACAGCGACGCCAACAACGCGAGAAACAACGCGAAAAAAACAGTCAAAGCCAACAAACCGCGGATTTTTGCGTTTGAATTCTTCATTCCACACGCCCCCGAAAAATTTTCACTTATTTGCACTAACGCTTAACCAAAGTCGTTCAAGCCGTCAGCTAGGGATAAACGAAATAGTCAACGTCCAACCTACGGCATTCGGCTTGAATGCATTCAACCATCAACGAGTTTAAATACAGATACGCCGACTTAAAAAACCCTTTCTTTGTTTGCGTCTCTGCGTGAATTGAAGCCGTGAGTTCGCAAAGTTTAAAAAGCGTTTAAAGATAAATATTAACCATATTAACCCGCTCGGCGGCGGGAACGCCGCGCGAGCCTCGTTTTTAAATAGTGGGTTGGTTACGCAAAGAACCACTTGAAAGTGTCTAAGACTACTAAAAGCACGAATGAAAGAAAGGAGGGAAGTGATATGCAACAGGGACAATTGGCTGGACAACAAGTAATAATGCTGCCTGAAGGCAGCACTCGCATCCTAGGACGCGACGCGCAGCGCACGAACATCGCCGTTGGCTACGCCGTCGCAGCGGCGATTAAAAGCACTCTCGGGCCGCGCGGAATGGACAAAATGATGGTGAGCGAACTCGGCGACATCGTGATTACGAACGACGGCGCCACGATTCTCAAGGAAATGAACGTGGAACACCCAGCCGCCAAGATGATGGTGGAAATCGCAAAGACGCAAGACGAAGAAGCTGGCGACGGCACCACGAGCGCAGTCGTAGTCGCTGGCGAGTTGCTGAAGAAAAGCATTGACTTGCTAGACCAAGACGTTCACGCGAGCACAATAATTCGCGGTTACAAACTCGCTGCGCAGAAAGCGTTGGCGTTGCTTGATGAACTCGGTGAAAAAGTGACGGTTAAAGACAAGGCGCGGCTAGAAGAAATAGCGAAGGTTAGTATGGGTTCGAAGACCGTTGCGACTGGCGACACGAGCGACATGCTAGCGAAACTCGTCGTAGACGCCGTCTTGCAAGTCGCCGAGGAACGCGACGGTAAAACAATTGTTGACAAGGACTTCGTGAAAATCGAGAAGAAGCAAGGCGGCGACGTCTCGCAGACGACGCTCATCAACGGCGTTCTCATCGACAAGGAAGTCGTGCACCCTGGAATGCCGAAGACGATTCACAACGCGAAAATCGCTTTGCTCGACGCCGCGCTTGAAATCGAGAAGACGGAGACGGACGCGCGCATCAACATTACGTCACCAGAACAAATGACGGCGTTTTTAGAGCAAGAAGAAAAAATGCTTCGCGAAATGGTTGACAAAGTTGCGAAGACTGGTGCGAACGTCTTGTTCTGCCAGAAAGGAATCGACGACGTTGCACAACACTACCTCGCGAAGAAAGGAATTCTTGCGTGCCGCCGCGTGAAGAAAAGTGATATGGAGAAACTCGCTCGCGCCACCGGCGGCAGAATCGTGACGACTCTTGAAGACTTGACTTCCAAAGATTTAGGACACGCGGGACTCGTTGAAGAACGAAAAGTTGCAGGCGAACAAATGACTTTCGTAGAAAAATGCAAGGAAGCGAAGAGCGTCACGATTTTCGTGCGCGGTGGAACGGAGCACGTTGTCGACGAGGCTGAACGCGCCATAGTCGACGGAATTGGTAGCGTGCGAAGCGCAGTGGAAGAAGGAAGATTCACGACTGGCGGCGGCTCGATTGAAATCGAACTAGCGAACAAACTGCGGAAATACGCGATTGAAGTCGGCGGCAGGGAGCAACTTGCCGTCACTGCTTTCGCCGAAGCCCTTGAAGTAATTCCGCGGACTCTCGCCGAATCATGCGGGCTCGACCCAATCGACACGCTAGTTGAACTCCGCAGCAAGCACGAGAAAGGACAACGCGCGCTTGGAATCGCAGTGCTTGAAGGCAAAATCGCTGACATGAAGGCCGCTCACATCATCGAGCCAGTGCGCGTCAAAAAACAAGCGCTTCAAAGCGCGAGCGAAGTCACCGAAATGATTTTGCGCATTGACGACATCATTGCCGCGAAAGGCAAGACGCCAAGCACTCCGAAAAGCGGCGCTGGAGGCGAAGGCGGAGGCGCAGACTTAGATTAAAAAACCGTTTTCCTTTTACTTTTTTCTTTCTCCTGTTCGCCTTCGCTTTGCTTTTTTTCTTGCTTTTTTCTTTTTTCCTTCTTTTTCTTCCTTTTTTCCGTTATTCTTTTTATTCTTGTTTTTTCAAGAATACAGCACGCGCTCGGGCTTCGTGAGAAAATCGAACGCGTTCGGTGCTTTGGTGAAAGAAGCGTAAAGCCCGTCCACCCAAATTCGCCGCGCTTTCCATTCGCGCGACTTCGGCTTTTCTTTGGCATAACGCGGGTTGATTTTTATTTTTCCGTTCTTGAGAAAGTAAAGCGCCCCACCTTTTTTTTTCACGAAAGGCGCGTAATCGCTTTCGTG
>JAVYMB010000087.1:0-3574 GCA_038740145.1 Candidatus Norongarragalinales archaeon
GGCGGAATAAGGTTGCCGTACTGCCGTGCGACGTGCGCGCGCAATTCTTTAGCGCGGCGCTCGAGCTCCGGCGAAAGCATTTCTTCGAGTCCTAGTTCGCGAAGCGCGAGTCGTGTTTGCTCTATATTCTGCGCTTTGCCGTGCCATTCAGCCATGTTTTCCATGAAAGAAACGCCTTTACCCTTCACGGTGCGCGCGATGATCGCCGTAGGCTTACCTTTAGTGCGCGCTGCTTCGTCGAAAGCGCGTAGCAACGCTTCAACGTCGTGTCCGTCGCACTCTATCGCGTGCCAACCAAACGCGCGGTATTTTTCAACGAGTGGTTCGACGTTCATGACGTCTTTCGTCCACCCGTCGATCTGCAGGCGGTTTACGTCGATTACGCCACACAAGTTGTCGAGGTTGTAATGTGCCGCCGCCATTACTGCCTCCCAAATGCTTCCTTCTTGTTGTTCCCCGTCTCCCATTATGCAGTACACGCGGTTTTTGCGTACGTCTAAGCGCGCCGCTAGTGCGTCACCAACTGCGATGCTTAATCCTTGCCCGAGCGACCCGCCGCTCATTTCAATGCCTTTGCACTTCAACCAGTCCGGATGTCCTTGAAAAGGCGTTCCGAGCACGCGTAGTCCGACTACGAATTCTTCGACTGGAAAGTATCCCGCCATTCCGAGTAACGCGTATTGCGCTGGACACTTGTGTTGCGCGCTTAAAAACAATCGGTCGCGTTCAACCCACTTCGGATTTTTCGGGTCGTGGCGTAAAACGTTGAAGTAAAGAGTCGCTAGGTAATCCATCATTGAAAGCGAGCCGCCTGGATGCCCGCTGCCAGCAAAGCCAATGGCTAGCAACACGTAACCCCTCGCGCGTCGTGCGATTTCGCTGATTTCTGCCGCGGAATACTTTTTTTCTTTTCCAGTCGCGGAATCAACTATACCCACTCGACTTCAACCCCCTTTTTTTGGAATAGTCGCTTTATTCGCAAAAAAAGAATTCACCGCATTTGGGTGTTTGGAAAACCGTTTTGCCGCCTAAGCCGCGAAAAAAACAATTGTTTTAATTAGCAACGCTTTAAAATGCTTTGCGGAACGAGGCGGCAGTTAAAGTGAAGAAAAACAAGTTTAAAGCAGTGGTGTTCGACCTCGACAATACTCTCGTCGACTTCGCTCGCATGAAGGAACGCGCGTGCGACGCCGCGATTCGCGCCATGCGTTCGCACGGTTTGCGCATGCCTTTCGCGAGCGCCAAGCGTTTTTTGTTCGAGTTGTACGCCAAGCACGGAATCGAGAACAAAAACATTTTCCAAATTTTTTTAAAGCGAACGATTGGACGCGTAGACTACAAACTCTTGAGCAACGCTATTGTGGCTTACCGCCGCGAGGAAAACGATTTCGTAGTTCCTTACGCCGGCGTCAAAGAAACCCTCGTTGCTTTGAAGAAAAAACGAGTAAAACTCGCCGTCGTCACGGACGCGCCGCGCTTGCGCGCGTGGAACCGCTTGGCGGCGATGGGGTTAACGCGCTTCTTCGACTTCGTCATCACGCTCGCGGAAGCAAAACGCCGCAAGCCGCATGCGGCGCCGTTCAACGCCGCCCTCAAAAAACTCGGGCTTGAAGGCGAGCCGCAGCACGTGCTTTTCGTCGGCGACTCTCCTGGGCGAGACATGGCCGGCGCAAAGCGTTCTGGAATGCGCACTTGCCTCGCTCGCTACGGAATGCGTGGCTGGCGCAAGCCGATTTGGCGTGCGTTGAAAAAACACTTTGTTGAAGAAAGTGGAAAACCTCGCGTCGCAGTGGAAGGAAAACGAGTGCGCCCCGACTACACAATTGACGACGTGCGTGAACTCGTTGAGATCGTTTAAAACATTGGAACTACTTTTTGAACTAAACCGTGAGAAAAAAAGTTTTTTTAAATCTGCACGCGCTTACCAACACTCTTATTTTTTTGGAGGTGTTTAGTTAGTGACTGGAAAAAACGAGAATAAAATCGTTCGCGTGATAATGCTCGGCGCGCCAGGCAGCGGCAAAGGCACCATCGCGAAAAAACTTCTTGCCGCGCACGGCGGAAGCCACATCTCGACAGGCGACATGTTGCGAGCGCAAGTTGCAGCCGGCACGCCTTTAGGCAAAAACGCGAAGTGCTTCATGGACAAAGGCGAACTAGTTCCCGACGAAGTCGTCAATGGCTTGATTTCAGATTGGCTTGACGCACATCCAGGCGAAGGATTCATTTTCGACGGTTACCCGCGAACTATCGCGCAAGCCACCGCGCTCGAAAAAATGCTGGAAGCGCGCGGAATAAAAATCGATTTAGTTGCAAACCTAGCGATTCCTTTCGACGTGATTTTGCGACGCTTGACGTCGCGGCGTTCGTGCGCGAAGTGCGGGCAGCCGTTCAACCTAGAGTTCATTCCGCCGCGCGTGCCAGGAATTTGCGACAAGTGCGGTGGGCCGTTGATTCAGAGAGAGGATGAAAAGCCTGAAGTAGTTCGCAAGCGCCTCGCGGTTTACGAGAAGCAGACGAAACCCCTCGTTGATTATTACGCGCGCAAAGGAATGCTGAAGAATTTCTCGTCGGAGTCAAGCGAGGAAACGATTGCGGAAATCGAGGCGGAACTCGCGAAGAAAAACAAAAAGTGAGTCGCAACGCGTCAGCGCAAGGACTTGCGGAATGCTCGCAGTCTTTTCTCGCAAATGAAAGCTTTGCAAACGCCCGGCTTGGTTTCGTGAATCAAGCAAGTTGGTCGCCCATTCTTTTTGGCGAGGAATGGACAAGTTTTTCTTCCTCTGAATTCTGGGTTTGGTTCGCCGAAGAAGACAAGCATTCCAGGGGCGAGTTTTTTCAAGCGCGACAAAACGTATTTCCTGCCTTGCTTCTTCCACCGCGCAATGTCTCTTCCGTCAACGCTCCAAACTATTGAAAAAGGCGCAGAGCAACACTCGCCGCAACGCTTGCAGGCGAGCGCGTTCTTAGGCAACTGCTTGGCACGCATTCAAAAAACCGAGTATCCTTTAATGCGCTTGATGTGCTTGAGGAGTTCGCGCTCACCGTCGCTCAACGCCTGCAAGTATTTTTGCTCTATCGCCGCGACGTCTTCCTTTGACGGCGAGGAAAGCAAAACGTCTTTCTCGCGAATCTGCCTGCCGAAGAAGGGCTCGGGCAACGCGAGTGCGACTTGGTCTCCCTTCTTCGCTTCCTCCACGCTTTGCTTTTCGCGTTGAATGCTTTGAACTACGCCGACGACCTTGCCTTCCTCATTCATGAGTGCGTAATCCTTGCGAATTCGTCCTTCGAGAACTTCAACGCCGATTATGCACGGGTTGCTCACGCGAAAACAACAGCCACTGAGCACCACGATTTTCGCTGGCAACACGAGTTTCGAAAATGCTTCGCGGCGCTCGCTTTCCACTTGTTCTTGTTTCCAACGTTTGTAGCCGTCGATGAGGTTGTAAATGACTTTTTCCTCGAAAACCTTGATTTTGTTTACTTCCGCTTCCCGCGCCACGTCTTCCGCGACTGGAACATTGAATGCGAAAATAACGCCGACGAGTTTATCGAGTGCGCGCATGGCGACGGC
>JAVYMB010000088.1:0-3559 GCA_038740145.1 Candidatus Norongarragalinales archaeon
AAAAACAAGACGGTTTTCGTTCTCGGCTCCGTGCATTCGCAGTCTTTCAAGCAAAAAAACTTTTTCTTGGAAATGCTTTTATTGTTGAGCGCGGCGAAAGCGAATGGCGCATCGCGAGTCGTTGCATTGCTTCCGTATTACGCTTACGGCAGGCAAGAGCGCGTAAGCAAGCCAGGCGAACCGCTTAGCGCGCAAGCCGTGCGCGATGCGTTGCGCGCGGCAGGCGCTGACGAAATCGTTGCTGTCGACGTGCACGCGCCCAGCGAGTTGCACGGCGTCAAGAACTTGATGCCGACACTGCTTTTCGCAGAGCGAGCACGCGAATTGCTTGGCGCAGCCGCGGTTTTGGGGGGGCGCGTGGCGGTTTTCGCGCCAGACAAGGGTTCGTTCGACCGAGCGCTCGCTCTCGCTAAACTACTCAAGTCGCGGCGCGGGCCAGCGCGAGTCGCTTGGGCGGAAAAACACAGGCCTGAACGCGACAAGTCGTTTATTTCAGAAGTCCACGGCGCAAGCGACGTGCGTGGCTGCGATGTAGTAACGTGGGACGACATTGCAAGCACGCTTGGAACGCTCTCGCACGGCGTCAAGCACTTGAAAGCGCTGGGCGCCAGGCGAGTATTCGTTTTTGCGACTCACGCTGTGCTTGTCGGCAAGGCGTGGCGTCGCCTTGCGGCGTCGCGCCTCGAAAAATTCGTGGTTACGGATTCGATTCCGCTTGAAAACCGCTTGCTTTCCCTCGAAGACTCGCAAGTGTTGCGGCGTTTAGTGCGTTTTCGCAAGCTCGAGGTTTTGTCGCTCGCACCATTGCTCGCCGACTTCATCGAAGCAGATTTAGCGCAGTAATGGTTTTCGGCGTCCAACGAAAAGTTTTAAAAATACGCGGAGGCGTTGATTTGACTGTGAAGCCTTTTTGCCTTTCCCAACCGCCGTTGACTGCGTTAGACGAGGTCACTCGCGCTTTGCGCGCTAGTTCTGAAAATCTTCATCGCGCTGCGGGAAGCAACTATGCCGCTTTGTTTCGAGATTCTACAGCGAGGACAAAAATTCTTAATAATCACCAGCCAGAGCGTCTTTTTGATGGTAAGTTGGCGGTTGTCAAAGTCGTTTTAAACCGTATTACTGGCCGCGAGCAAACCGAGTGGAGTAAGCGTTTAGGCATTAGCAAAGTTACGTGCTTTCCCCAGCATGTTGTTGCTGGAGACGACTTGGTGAATCTTCTTCGCGTGAATGCACCTTTCGGGAATTTGACGCATACGCTTTTACCGGCTGGCAGAGGAAGAGTAAAAGAAGTTTTTTCCATAGAGGTTCGCGCGCCTCGAAAAAAAATGAATGAGTTTCTTGCTTTATTCAAGCAGAACCACGCTTCCCCAAAAAATAGTCTCGTACGCGGAGTAGGTAGAGATTCATGGGTTTTCGTAACTCCCGACGAAGCACTACTCAAAAACTTCGTGACGGCGTACGCCAAAAAATTCGGTAGACGCCTCCACTCCTAACTAGCTTTTTTCCTTGCAAACGAACAGTAAACGAAAAAAACAGTTGCTTTCAAAAACCCCGCCGCGCTAAACGCAGTCATGCTTTTCTTCGCCGACCTCCACCTTCACTCGCACTACTCGCGCGCCGTCAGCGAGAAAATGAGTCTCGAAGGACTCGCGGCAGCCGCGCGAGTCAAAGGCTTGCGCATTTTAGGCACTGGCGATTTTTCGCACCCATCCTGGTTTTCGGAGTTAAAAACCAAGTTGACGCCAAGCGATTTCGAAGGATTTTACGTTTTAAAGTCAGAAGCGAGTGAAAAGGAGCGCGGCGCGACTTTGTTCTTGATTACGAACGAAGTGGCGACTATTCACTCCACGCCGCGCGGAGTAAAGAAAGTACATCACGTAGTGCACGCGCCTTCGCTCGAGGCTGCAGCGCAAATCAACGATGTTTATGCGCGCCTCGGTTCGTTGAGCGCGGACGGCCGCCCGACTTTCGGCGAAACGAGTTGCGCGGCTTTCGCTGAACTCACTTTTGAAGCGTGCCGCGAGGCGGTAATAGTCCCTGCTCACGCGTGGACTCCTTGGTTCGGCGTATTTGGCAGCCAAAGCGGTTTCGATTCGCTTGACGAGGCGTACGAGGACCAAGCCAAAAAAATTTTCGCGATCGAGACTGGAATGAGCAGTGACCCCGCGATGAATTGGCGGCTCAGCGCACTCGACCGCGTCGCGTTACTGAGTAACAGCGATTCGCATTCTCCGTATCCTTGGCGTTTGGGACGCGAATGCAACGCCTTCGAATTCGAGGAGAAAGAATTGAGTTACGCGAATTTGTTTAAAGCTGTGCGAGAAAAAAACGAAAAGCATTTTCGCTTTACTGTTGAAGTTGATCCGGCTTACGGCAAATACCATTGGGACGGGCACCGCACGTGCGGATTCTCGTCACCGCCAAGCGAAACCAGGAAACTCAAAGGAATTTGTCCAGTTTGCCGCCGTCCACTTACGATTGGAGTCGAAAACCGCGTAGAGCAGCTAGCAGACCGCCCTGCAGGGTTCAAGCCGCCGCATGCTATTCCTTTCCGCACGGTGCTGCCATTACACGAACTCCTCGCCGCAGTTTACGCTTCAACGCTCGCGTCGCGCCGAGTCAATGAAGTCGGCTCGCGCTTGATTGCAGAGTGCGGCAGCGAACTCGCGGTTCTCCTCGACGCACCCCCCGAAAAGTTGAGGCGTGCAGCAGACGAAAAAATAGTTGCTCTCGTGCTCGCAAACCGCGAAGGAGCATTGCGAGTACGCCCTGGTTTTGACGGAGAATACGGAGTCTTGCAGCTTACCGCGCGCGAGCGCGAGGAAGGCGTAAAGGCGGCGCGAAAGCAGCGCACTCTCGACGATTATGGATTAATAGAGTGAAAAAACGGTGAACTAATTTTGCGTGAAAGCAAAATCGATTTGGATTCAATCGCACGGGGACGCACGCTCCTCGACTTGAAGCGCGAGGAAGAAGACTTCTTAAGCGGAGGCAAAAACAGTGGCAAGCGAGCGTTGGGTCGCGAGTTGCGGCGCGGCGCAGAGTTCGCTGGTTGGTTCGCGGTTTTCGCGTTCGCCGCCTTCTTGTTTTTATCAATTCCTTTAGTGGCGCAAGTACTCGCGGGAATCGCCGCAGCGCAATCCTCGATTTTCTTGACGCTTGCGGGAGTTCAAAATACTATCGAGTGGCGGGCGGGCGTTCCCAACGTCGTTAGCTTGAATCAAGGCTTAACGTCTTTCGACGCCGAAATTGCTGAGTTGTGTTGGGGTAAAGTAGAGTTCGCGGTGCTTTTTGGAATAATCGCGGCGTCGTTTGACAGAACTCGAAAACAAAGGATTTTCGGCTTCGTCACTGGCTTCGTTTTCTTCGCGTTGTTCTTCAACCCACTCCGCATTTCGCTTTCCTTGTTGTGGCAGAACGCGCTCGTCCACGACGTTTTGTTTCGCGCAACACTTGCAGCCTCAATCGTCTTCTACTACTTTGCTTGGTATGTTTTGACTGCCCGCGTTGAAAGCCGCAGGCGAGAAGCAGAGCACTGTTTTTAACTCCGCCTGCGTAA
>JAVYMB010000089.1:0-3539 GCA_038740145.1 Candidatus Norongarragalinales archaeon
CCGCGCAGCGCGCGCGTTCGAGTCGCGACTCGCTTGCTTAAAGCCTTCGTCGCTAGGCACTTGAAGACGCCTCTCGAGAAAACGCGAATCTCGCCTGAACTCAATGCTCTCATACGTGCTCGCGGTGGCCGAAAGCCTCCGAAGAGCGTACGCGTTACGGTGAGCAAGGATAAAAACGGCGTCGCGCTCGCCGAGCCAGCCAAGTAAAAAACTCTGGGTTGGTTGTTTGGAATTCAGAATCGCTAAAGCCAGTGTTCTAAAAAACTCTTTCGTCGGCTTGTTTCTCAAGACGAACAACGAAGTCACGTTCGCGCCACACGGCCTGCCGAAGAAAAATGCGGTACAAGCGCGCGAGGTTTTAGGCACGCGAGTGGCCTACGTCTTAATTGACCAATCTCCCCTAATTGGACTGCTTTTAGCGTTAAATTCAAGCGGCGTAGTGTTGCCTTGCTATGCGGAGAAAAGCATTGCCGAGCTCTTCAAGAAAGAAGGACTAAACGTCTTGGTTTTGCGCGAGCCGTTAGCGCCTGGCAACTTGATTGCTTGCAACGACCGCGCAGCGCTTGCGAGTCCATTGATTCCAAAGGAAGAAGCAAAGAGGATTGGCGATGCTTTAGGCGTGGAAGTATTCCAGCAGGCGTTGGCTGGAAACCCCGCGGTTGGTGCAACGTGCGTCGCGACTAACAACGGAGTCCTAGCCTTCAATGAGGCGAGCGAAATCGAACTCAGGCTTCTAGAAAAAATTTTTCGCGTCAAGGCAGTCGCGGGCACCACGAATTTTGGAAGCGAGTGCAACGCCCTCGGTGTGATTGCAAACGACCGCGGCGCACTCGTCGGCGAGGCGACGACTGGATTCGAAATCCAGCGTGTTTTCGAAGCGTTTAATGCGGATTAAGCGAGCGTACGCCGACAACGCGTTAATTAAAAGCGCCCGTGTTAACTTGGTAACGCTTTTTTAGTAAATCAGTGGAGCGTGATTTGAATGGCTGTGGTTAAAATCGCGCGAGAACGCGACAAAGTATTGGTTGAAGCTGCTTTCTTGCGGCAGCAAGCGGACGAGTTGAATTTGCAGGTACGGCAACTCGCCGAACTACTAGCTGAAAACCAGGCAGCGCAAGCGTCACTCGAAGCGCTAGAGAAAACAAGTTCTGCTAAAGCGAGTGCAAGCGAGCCATGGCTTTCGCCGCTCGGCTCAGGCGTTTACGCTAAAACCAACCCGTCGAGTGAAAGCGTCGTAATCGAAGTCGGCGCGCGCGCCGCGCGAGAAGCAAGCCCAAGCGAAGCGCGCTTGATTCTATGCGAGCGGGCGAAAGCGCTAGAGAAAGCTCTTGGCGACGCTCAGCGTGCTTTGCAGGAAACGCTGCGGCGAATGAACGAGTTGAACGCGCTAGCGAGCGCGTAACTTATTTATTCTCTCTGCGGCTTCCTGCGCGATTCTCGCGATTTCGCTTTGGAACTTGTTCTCCGTGTTACTGTCTATTTTTTTGCGAACTATTTCAAGTAGCAGTTGTTCGTCGGTTATTCTCCACAAGTGTCCTGACGGCAAAACTTGTTGTTTTGAAGGCAAACCGCTTAATGTAGTTCTTATTTTTTCCGGCAAGTTTTGCGTTGGAACGAACAGAGTGTACGTTTGCCTTTGAGTTGTCCTGACTCCTTGCGGGCAAACGTTCGCCAACTCCGGTGCGACTAATCTTTTCAAAGGCGTTTCAACGACTATCTTGAATTCTATTCCCGCAATGCTTGGTGCAGCCCAGAGTTTAACCGCAGGACGGCCTTTCAGCGCTTTCGCTCTATTTGTTATTGTTTCGTGTGCAGCCGCCACTTCACTTAGTTTGAATTCTCTCCACCGAACCGCCATTTTCTTCAGCTTCTTTAAAAGTCGAACGCTTTATTTAGATTGACGCGCAAGTCTTTTGCTTCAAAGTTTTAAAACCGTTTTTGTTTTAGTGGTAAGCAATGTTCGGATTATTGAAAAACAAGTTGAAAGCGTTTGTAGACGGACTCGTAAAGCGTGAAGAAGCCAAGCCAACCGAACCACTGAAGCCGGTTGAATCCAAGCCCGCGCCGAAAAGCATTGAAAACGAGATTTACGCCGAGGCTGTCGCTGAAACTGAAAAGAAAGCGTTCGAGTCGAAGCGAGAACCACCAAGCGAAACCGAGTTCACGCCAGCGCCCGCTTCAAAACCGTGTTTAGAAGTAAAGCCGCCGCGCGCCATTGAAGAAAAAGAGTGCGAGCGAGAGCGAGAACACGAAATCGCGCCCAAACTGAGTTTGCTTAAAAAAATAAAAAGCGTTTTTTCGCGGGAAGTTGAAATCGGCGAAGCAGAGGTCGCGTCAATGCTCGGCGAACTCGAAATAGCGTTGCTTGAAAGCGATGTTTCCCTGGAAACCACTCAGTTTCTCGCCGACGACTTGAAGCGGCGCTTGGTTGGAAAACGCGTGGAGAAAGCAATGCTTAACGAAGCAGTGCGCGGCGAAGTGCGTGCCGCTCTCTTGGACTTGTTCGCAGCGCCAGCAATCGACTTCGCCGGCGCAGTAAGGGAAAAAAAAGCGCGCGGCGAGCCCTTCGTAGTTCTTTTTATCGGCCCAAACGGAATGGGCAAAACCACGACTATCGCAAAAATAGCGAAGTGGCTCGGCGAGCGCGGTTACTCTAGTGTGTTCGCTGCCAGTGACTCTTTTCGCGCAGCGGCGATTGAACAGTTGGAGCACCACGGCGTCAAACTCGGCGTAAGCGTAGTCAAGCACAAGTACGGAGCGGATCCAACTGCTGTTGCTTTCGACGCTATTGCACACGCCCGCGCCAAGCGCATCGATGTAGTTCTAATTGACACTGCCGGCAGGCAGGAAACCAATGTAAACCTAGTTAAAGAAATGCAGAAAATGTCGCGCGTATTAAAGCCGGATTTGCGCGTCTTCGTCGGCGAAGCAGTTGCGGGTCACGCGTTGGTCGAGCAACTCAAAAAGTTCAAGGAAGCAGTTGGAGTTGACGCTCTAGTGCTGACGAAACTCGACTGTGACGCTAAAGGCGGAAGCGCTTTCAGCGCTGCTTTCGAAGCGCGAGTTCCAATCTTGTTCGTCGGCATCGGGCAAGGATACGAAGACCTTCGCGAGTTCGACGCCGCTTGGCTCGTCGACAACGTTTTGTCGGCTTAATGCGTGCGAACGCGAACTTTGTTCAGCCGCCTCTATGACGCACGGTTTCAAAACGCTTTTTTAAGCGCCTTGCGTTAAGGTAGCGGTTGCATTGCCCTTGAATTCAGACTCGCTTTCGCCTTTCAATGCCTTGAAAAACGCGGTTGCAAGCTTCGGCGTTGTGAAAGCCGTTGCTTTGCTAGTCGCATTAATAGCGTTCGCTGCCTTCCTCGTTTTTTTACCTAAAACGGGAACAATCAATGTAACCGTGCGCGCGCTTGACGGCGACGCGTTGCCTGGAGTTGAAGTAACGCTTTCGAGCGGTGCCGGCGACGTAATGGCAGTAGAGTATTCGGACGACTCGGGTGCGGTTTTATTCAAAAACGTCGCGCCAGGCGAATACG
>JAVYMB010000090.1:0-3467 GCA_038740145.1 Candidatus Norongarragalinales archaeon
ATGCAAAAAAAATCGTTGAAAAATATTTTCGCAGACGTTTGCAGCAAGACAAGGCGAACCCAGAGCACAGTCCGCACTGGCCGCGTCGCCCCGACTTGTTTTTCAAGCGAATCATTCGCGGAATGCTTCCGCGCCACACTGCACGCGGCGCAGCTGCTTTCCGCCGCGTAATAGTTTTTATGGGTGCCGGTCCAAGCGAACTTCAAGGATTAAAAAAAGAAAAAGCCCCGAAGACAAGGAGCGAACTCGGCCGCGCGAAGGTCAGCGTTAGCGAAGTTTGCGCGCGACTGGGTTGGCGAAGCAAAACGCAATCTTAAAGCAGCGATGAGAGGTAATGCGATGGCAGCGAGGAAAAAAATAGTAGCCACTGAAGCGAGCACTAGCACGAGCGCCGCGCCTAAAAAGCAAGCGCGCCCAAAGAAAAAAAAATTGGTGGTTTACAGGGGCAAGCGCAAGCAAGCAATAGCGCGCGCTTGGCTTCGCCCAGCAGCGCAGCCTGGACGCGGCGTCGTACGGATAAACGGACTCGCGCTCGCCGCGTTGCACTCGCCAGTCGAGCGCGCAGTTATCAGCGAACCAATCGCTATAATTCCCGACGCATCAAAATTCGACATCTACGTGAGCGTGCGCGGCGGAGGGCGAATGGGGCAAGCGCAAGCAGCGCGCACCGCGATTTCGCGCGCGCTCGTCGCCGCGCTCGGCGATGAGGAACTCAAGAAGCGGCTCGTGGAGTTCGACCGCTCGCTTCTCGTGGAAGACACAAGACGAGTGGAACCAAAGAAGTTCAAAGGGCCTGGCGCGCGCGCTCGATTCACGAAATCTTATCGGTGAAGGCGCCGCTGCAGAAAAAGTTTTGTTCTTAAAAAATCAGCGTGGAAGAAAAAGGTGGTGCGACTTGCTGATTCCTGTTCGCTGCTGGAGTTGCGGATTTCCAGTTGCCGAATACTACGAGGAATACTTGTTACGTGTGAAGGCGGGTGAAAAACCAGAAAAAATTCTTGACGACTTGGACATTAAGCGTTATTGTTGCCGCAGAATGTTCGTGTCGCAAGGCGACTTTATTGAAGACTTGCTTCCCTTTCGGCGCTACTAACCCGTCTTGACGTTTTTTAATGTCGGTAGCTTATTTGTTGGATTGCTTGTGGGGGAATGGGGTAGCCTGGCATCCTGACAGCTTGGGGTTCGTCCGCGAAAAAAGATGCGACGTACAGTGACTTTTTCGCGCTGACTGGAGTGCTGTTGACCCGAGTTCGAATCTCGGTTCCCCCACTATGCTTTTTAATTTCCAACTCGCATAATCTTGAGTTCAAAAGCGGCCGTGGTCTAAAGCGCGTTCTTTCTCTTTTTGAAAGGACGCGCAGATTTTGGTATGACTCGAGCCTTCCAAGCTCGTGGACCGGGTTCGATGAGTTTTTCTTGAAATTGTAGAAAAGAAAAGCGCGAAAATCCCGGCGGCCGCACTCGATTTTTTTTGATGCCGCAAGCGTAGAAACAAGAGATTGAGGCGTAAATCTTGAAAAAAACAACTGTTGCGTGCCTCGCTTTGACTGCTGCCGCGTTTCTGCTAGCGTTTTATTTTTACCCTTTACTGCCAAAACGAATGGCAAGCCACTGGAACGCTGCTGGCGCAGTTGATGGTTATGCAAGCAAGGAATTCGCATTGTTTTCAATTCCTGTTTTGTCTCTTGCTTTGCTTGGACTATTTTTGCTGCTTCCGCGAATCGATCCTTTGCGCCGCAATTACGCGGCTTTTCAGCGTTATTACGATGCGTTCGTCGTCTTGTTGATTGCATTCTTGTTTTACTTGTTTCTGCTGACGCTCGCGTGGAATTTCGGCGTCGTGTTCAGCATGCCGCTCGTGCTTGCTCCGGCTTTCGCCGCGTTGTTTTACTTCGTCGGCGTGCTTCTCGAGCGCGCGAAGCGCAACTGGTTCGTCGGCATTCGTACGCCGTGGACGCTGAGCAGCGAGCGAGTTTGGGTGCGCACGCACGCGCTCGGCGCGAAGCTTTTCAAAGCGTGCGGCGTCGCGGCACTGCTCGGCGTGGTTTTTCCGGACTTGGCGTTCGTTTTAGTGATTGCTCCAGTCCTCGCGGCGACAGCGTTCAGCGCGGCTTACTCGTTTTTTGAATTCAAGAAAGAAGAGAAACTCAAGAAAAAAAAGAGAAAGAATGGATTAAAAAGGAAAACAACTGCCGAGCAAGCGCTTACGCTAAGGCGGATAAACGCAAGCAATAAAACCACTCGGCGCTTACCGTAACGCATGCTTGTTGGTGGGCGAGCAGTAAACGCTTCAAGAAACGATGCAAGTTTTTTCGATCGCGATTTTCGCGAAATGCTTTCTTCGCAACTCGTTTCGCTTACGGGCGGGTTAATCGCTGGGTCAGCGCTCGCGGCTTACACTGACAAACTATTGCTTTTGCCTGGAATGCTGATTATTTTGCCTGGCTTTCTTGAAATGCGTGGAAACATTAGTTCGTCTTTCGCTTCGCGCTTGAGTTCCGGCTTGTTTTTGCGCGTAATCAATCCTGACAAAGTTCGCTCGAAAATAATTGAAGGCAACTTGTTGGCCTCGTTTTTCTTGGCGTTGTTTGTTTCGCTAGTGCTCGGCGTGATTGCCTTCGCTTTCAGTTACGTGTTTTTAGCAACGCTGTATCCGAAAATAATTTTGCTACCGCTCTTAGCCGGGATTATTGCTAACGCCGTTGAAATTCCGCTCACGCTTTTCGTAACCATTTACTTATTCAAGAAAGGACACGACCCAAACAACGTCATGGGTCCGTTCGTCACTTCAACGGGAGACATTACTAGCATCGCTTCTCTTTTAATCGTCTTGGCGGTTTTATGAAAAAGAAAAATGGATCTCGAAAACTTCAAAATCCACTTGTGCGCGCTTTTCACGAAGCGCACGCGCGCCACCGCGTTATTGTTTCAAAGCACTTGCCGCGCAAACTGGAGCGCGTTAGGACTCTTCGCCGCCGTGCTTACCACCCGTTGCTTCACGAAGTCCACCACGCGCACAAGATTTCCCGCAAAACGCTTTTCTATGTCAAGGAATACGGGCCGCACTCTAACGTCGCGAAAACAATAGTTCGAGAAAGCGTCAAGATTCTGCTTTTCGCTTCGCTCTTGAGCGCGTTAGGCGGCCTTGCTCTCGAACACATTAAAACCGTTTTTGTTTCCATTGTGCCCCTCGTCGTTTTGCTGCCCGCCTTGAACGACATGATTGGAGACTACGGCGCGATTATTTCAGCAAAGTTTTCGACGCTACTGCATACCGGCAAAATAAAGCGCAATTGGTGGGAAAGCCGGCAACTCCGCAAGCTCTTTATGCAAATACTCGCGCTAGCTGTTTTCACGGCGTTAGTCGGCGCGTTGGCGGCATTATTGATTTCCAGCGCTACCTTCGCCGCCAGCTTCACAACTGCTTTAAAAGTGTTTGGAATCGCTGTTCTCGACGCAGTAATTCT
>JAVYMB010000091.1:0-3437 GCA_038740145.1 Candidatus Norongarragalinales archaeon
TATTTTTTAAGAAGTACTTCAGGGTCTTCAAAGTTTCCAGCACTCTTACTCATTTTTTTTCCGTCAGTTCCAAGCACCGAACCGTTAATGAGTATCTCGCGGAAAGGCGGCTTGCCAGTGAGTTTAAGGCAACGAAAAATCGTGTAAAAAGCCCAAGTGCGAATGATTTCCAGTCCTTGAGGGCGCAGCGTTGCTGGATAAATCTTCTTGAAGAACTCGGCATCGTCTGGCCAGCGAGCTATTGCTAGCGGCGTGATGCTCGAGTCAACCCAGCAATCGCAAACGCTTTTCTCTCCAACGAGCGCGCCGCCGCACTTCACGCATTTTCCGCCGTGCGGTGCTCTATCGCGCGCTGGGTCAACGGGAAGTTGCTGCTCGCTCGCGGGGGCGATTTCCCCGCATTTCTCGCAAAACCAGAACGGTAACGGCGTGCCGAAAACGTTTTGCCTGCTAATCACCCAGTCCCACTCGAGTCCCTGCGCCCAGTCAATCAAATACTGAAGTGTGAAAGGCGGAATCCACTTCATTTCTCGCGCGGCGCGAATCACGTCTTCACCAGCGTTTTTGAGCTTGATGAACCACTGAAAGGAAGGCAACAGCTCTACTTCACTCTTGCAGCGATCGTGAATCTTGACGCTTTGCGCGAGCGGCTCGTCCCGCTCAAGCAACTCGGCGGCGCGCAACGCCTGCAAGATTTTTTCGCGGGCTTCCTTTGCCTTAAAACCATTGAAATCGCCAGCGTTGATTAGCCTGCCGCGCTCGTCCAACGCTTCAATTACGCGGAGATTCAAGCGATACGCCCAAACTACGTCTTGCTTGTCGCCGAAAGTGCAAATCATAACGATTCCCGTTCCAAACGCCGGGTCAACGTCTTTATCCGCGAGAACGCGAACGCGTTGCTTGAAGAGTGGAACTTCGAGTTCTGCACCGACTAGTGAAGCGTAGCGCGCGTCTTCCGGATGCACGGCGACAGCAACGCAAGCATGCAAAAATTCTGGGCGCGTAGTCGCAATCGCGATTTTTTCTCCAACCGCAAATTCTTTGTTGTTTTTTTCGGCTTTTTTTGATTTGGCTTTCGGGGAAGGAGCGGTAATTTTAAAGAAAACGTAATTCAAGCGCGTTTCGCGTTGCACGTCTTCAGTTTCGGCTTTAGCAATCGCGCTCGCGCACTTTGGACACCAAAGCACGGGGTGCTTGGCTCGGTAAATCAAGCCGTCCTCAAACATTTTAAGCAGCGAATACTGCACGCGGCGGTGGTAATCGTCCGTCATCGTTTTGTACTCGAACCGCCAGTCGGGAGAGAAACCCATCGCGCGCATTTGGCTGCGCATTTTCGCGATGTTGTGCTCAGTGAATTCGCGAGCGGCTGCAAGGAATTCCTCGCGCGACGCTTGCGGATGCTTGGCGCGCACTTTAACTTCAGTTGGAAATCCTTGGCAGTCCCATCCTTGAGGATAAAAAACTTCGAAGCCTCGCATTCGCTTGAAGCGCGCGGCGAAGTCGAAGTAAGCGTAGGAAAGCATGTGTCCCATGTGAAGCGCGCCGCTCGTGAAAGGAGGTGGCGAGTCGATTGAATAAACAGGCTTTTTGCTGCGCGCGTTGAATTCGTAGACTCGAAGGCGTTCCCACTCAGCGCTCCACTTTTCTTGAATCGCCGCGTGGTCGAGCTTGCCAAGCAAAAAAAACACCTTTTTTAATTGTTAAAGGCGTTGCGTCGCAGCATCAAATCTTCTTGGAGCCGCCCGCCCGCGTCCACTTAAAATTTCGGGGATTGCGTTTTAATTCGGCGTAACGCAAGCACTTGCGAGAGCAAAAACGCTGTGCGCTACCGTCTTTTCTAAACAAGACGAACCCGCTTCCTTCAACGATTTTCCGACCGCAAAAAACGCATTCCGCCACGAATCATCACTTTTTGAGTTCCCGTTTTTTCGACTTTAACGGGCGTGCTTCACGCTCGGTTTCAAGCAACAACAACACGTCTCCCTTTCGCACGGGTCCTTTAACATTGCGTCGAATCACGCGTCCCTTGTCGCGACCCTCGAGAACGCGCACGAGAACTTGTTTTACTTCTCCGAAAACGCCCGTTCGCCCAAGCACGTTCACGACTTCTGAAGGGTAACCCTCCACGCTTTCAGTCGGCGCGAAAACTTTTTTTTCTTCAACACCAGCAACGGCTTGCCTTTCTTTTTCCTGCCGTTTTTCGATGCTTGAAATTTTTTTCTTGCCGCCCAAGCGACGCTCCACCTCGACGAAACTGAAAAAAACAAGAGACGAATCTATTCGCCTCCCTGCTAGCCTGCGCCTTCACTCTTTATTTTCTTCAACAACTGCTTCTTCACCTGCGGGTTTACTTTGTTTTTTTCTCGCAGCCGCCGCCTTTTTTTCTTTTTTCTCCGCCTTCGCTTTCGCTGGCTTCACCGCCTTTACGGGCTTTACTGCCTCTGCGACTGCAGGCGCCGCAGAAGGAAGAAGCGAAAAAATTTCTTTCAACGCCGATTCAGCGTTTCCTGGCTTTACGATTGCAACCGCGCTCGTTGGAACACTAAGCCCAGCCGCTTTGCCGAGAGACTTCTTGTCTGGAACGAAAGCCAGTGGAATGCGCTTGTCCGCGCAAAGTCCCGGCATGTGTGCGACGATTTCTTCTGGGTCTACGTCTTCAGCTACGACAACTAATTTCGCGTCGCCTCGCTCTACCGCCTTCGTCGCTTCGTTGACTCCTTTTCTAACGACTCCAGAGCCTTGCGCCGCCTCAACCGCAGCGAGGACTTTTGCAGCGAGCCCACTGGGCATTTGAAACTTCACGTAACTCTTCGCCATTTTTTCTCACCTCACGCGCGCCCCTGCCTTGCGAGGCGCTCAGTTCATTGAACTAAAAAATCTAAAAAAGCAGAGTATTACTTGCCGCGTGGGGTTTAAATACTTTGGGAAAAACAATTATACTTCGCGCTTTAAACCGCGCAACGTGTTTGCAGAAAGCAAGGAGCACTTTATCCACAACGCTTTTTTTTCAAGAAACGCTTTGCGCTAAACCAATTAAAACACGCGGACAAGAAAGGTGGTTTGATTGACTGAAGAGCGTGCGCACGCCAAAAACAACGCAAGTGTTTACGTGGCCGTCGCCGCAATAATCGTCGCTTTCGTGGCAGTCGGCTACGCCGCATTGCAAGGCGGAGAGTTCGCGAAGAAAATTGCCGCAAGCGAGCAAAAACAAAGCGAAGTCCTGGCTAAATTAAGCGCTTTCGACGTGAAACTCGCGGCGTTCGAAAAGCAACTTGCCGTGCGACTCGCAGAACTCGAAGTCGACTTGACGGTCTACTACGACAGCGATTGCTCGTTTTGCGACAACGAAAAACTATTCCGCGTCCTCGACGGAATCGAACCAGATATGAAAAGCAAGGGAATCACACTCAAACGCGTAGACGTTCGTTCAACGCGCG
>JAVYMB010000092.1:0-3376 GCA_038740145.1 Candidatus Norongarragalinales archaeon
AAACTAGTTCGCAAAATCACTTACAAAGGAGTAAAGACATGCCGGAATAATGCCACATTTGCCGACGCCCAGCAGTTGGAACTGGTTTCTTCGAGGGAACGCGAGTCGCGTTGTGCGGCGAGTGCGCGGACTACGCGGGTGACTTCAAAGCGTTCGCCTTTCCAAGGCCAGCGCCGAAACCGCGCTTTGCAAGCAAGGGCGCGCCGTTGCCGACCGAACTACAACGGCTGAAAGACGATGAACTCGAGTTGCGCGAGGATTACGCGCGGATTTTCAAGGAAGCACTGGAACGCAAGGGTTGGGAAAAAAAGAAGGCAAGCCACGAGTTAAACATAACCATAGCGGAAATCAACGGTTTTGAAGCAGGGCGCTTGCGTCCCACAATCGACCAAGCGAAGCGCATCGAGTGCGTGCTAGGCTGCAAACTCCTCGAACCCGCTGCGGCTGAAGAAATAGACCTTGAAGCGCTCGCGCGAGAAAATATGGGTAAGAGCACGCGGGACGGCGCGAGCCTCGCAAGCATCGTGACGATTAAAAAGAAAAAAGCGAATTCGAAGGCAAATCATTAAAGAAAGAGCACCTTAATTTTGTTGGTTGATTTCGTTGGTTGAAACGCCGAAAACTAAAAGCAACACAAAAACAGCGCTGGTCGCCAGCATCGTGAAAAAAAAGTTTCACGGCTTCGTCTACAACGCAACGACTGAAACGGGAAACTATTTCGCGAACGGCGTGCTCGTGCACAACAGCGGCGGACTCGGCACGCCTGCTTACGCACGCGTGGAAGCAGGCGCAATTCACAAGGCACACAAAGGCGTCTTATTCATAGATGAAATTTCTTCGTTGTCGCCGAAAGCCCAGCAGGAATTACTAACCGCAATGCAGGAAAAAAAATATTCGATTACTGGGCAAAGCGAGATGAGTAGCGGCGCGATGGTGCGCACGCAACCAGTGCCTTGCGACTTCGTCCTCGTAGCCGCAGGAAATTACAAGGACATCACGAAAATGCATCCAGCGCTTCGCAACCGCATTCGCGGCTACGGTTACGAGGTTTACATGGATGAAGCGATTTCAGACACTCTGCAAAACCGCGCGAAAATAGTTCAATTCATAGCGCAAGAAGTCCGCAAGGACGGCAAGATTCCGCATTTCGACCGCAGCGCAATCGAGGAAGTAATCACAGAAGCGCGCAAGCGCTCGGGACGAAAAAACAAGTTGACACTTAAGCTCCGCGAACTAGGCGGACTCGTGCGCGCCGCGGGCGACGTCGCGCGCGAAGAAGGAGCAAAACTCGTTTCGCGCGAACACGTCCTCAAGGCGAAGACGCTGGCGCGAACTCTTGAACAACAAGCCGCCGAGCAAATGATTGACGTTCGCCGCGACTACAAAATCTTTTTGAGTGCGGGAAAGCAAGTCGGAAAAGTCAACGGACTCGCGGTAATGGGCGACAGCGGCGTGATTCTGCCGATAGTCGCCGAAGTCGCGCCAGCTGCGTCGCGCCAAGAAGGAAAAATCATTGCTACGGGAAAACTCGGCGCCATCGCTAAAGAAGCGGTTGAAAACGTTAGCGCGATAATCAAGCGTCACACGGGCAAGGATACTACGAATTTCGACATTCACATTCAATTCCTTCAAACGTTTGAAGGAGTTGAAGGAGACAGCGCGAGCGTGAGCGTCGCGGCAGCCGTGATAAGCGCGCTTGAAGAAGTACCGATTCGCCAAGACGTTGCGTTGACGGGTAGCCTCAGCGTGCGAGGCGAAGTCCTGCCTGTAGGCGGAGTGACGCAGAAGGCGGAGGCGGCGATTGAAGCTGGGCTTAAAAAGATAATCGTGCCAGCCGCTAACGTGGAAGACTTGGTTCTCAACGAAAAACAACGGCGGAAACTCAAGATTGTTCCCGCAAGCAATATTTTAGACGTTTTGCGCGAGTGCCTGGCGGAAAGCCCTAAAAAACAACGCTTGCTCGCCGCAATCAAGCGCGAGTTCTGAAGAACCCTGAATTTTCAGTTCTTTAAACTACCGACAGCGCAGGCGTTCAGCAATGAATTTTAATACGGGTTAGCATTACTTTGACTCGCGTGATGAATTCTTGTGAGTGCCGAGCATTGGACGCCTCGTTCAATGCGTTGACGACGGTCTTGAGTTCTGATTTTCACTCGCTGGTTTCAACGCATTTATTCGCTTTGCTTGCTTTTTCCGCGCGCTTCACTCGCGCGCGTTGATTTACGCGTAGCCAGCGGACGAGCTTCACGACCAGCAAACAGTTTTTTAACTAAATTCAAATAATAAACGCTGAAGCGCGGAAGACGCGCGAGTGACGCTTGGCATACGGCGGTGGAAACGCATGGCTTACAAAGGATTGGCAAAAAAACTGCTTGACAAGTTTGGAGTGGAGGAAGGAGACTGGATTGCTTTCGACACGAGAGAAGGGCATTTTGAAGGCGCGTTGATGCCGCGCCCAGAGTCAAGCAGCGAAAATTGCTTGGTTGTTAAACTGGCGAGCGGCTACAATGTCGGAATAGAGATAACCGGAAGCGAAGAAATAATCAAAAAAAAGGCGAGCAAGCAGTTGTCCGCCTTCAAAAAAAAGATGTTTTGTTTCAAGGAAGGAAAACCATTGCTTTCGCTCATTCACACTGGCGGAACCATTGGTTCTAAAGTAGATTATAAAACTGGTGGAGTGAGCGCGTTGATGAGTCCAAAAGACGTTTTGGCGACGGCACCAAAAATCAAGGAGATAACGAACTTAAAGAACGTCGTTAGTCCATTTACTATCGATAGCGCCGACATGACTTCTCAAGAGTGGCAGAAAATCGCGTCACTAGTCGCCAAGGAACTCAACTCGGGTGCACAAGGAGTGGTGGTGACTCACGGCACTGACACTCTTCACTATACTGCTGCCGCGCTCGCTTTTATGCTGCAAAACCTTGATTCGCCCGTAGTCCTAGTTGGCGCTCAGCGTTCGCCGGACCGAGGCAGTTTCGACGGCGCAATGAACTTGTACTGCGCCGCTTGCGTGGCGGCAAGCGACTACGCGGGAGTAGCGATAGTTATGCATGAGAGCTCAAACGATGATTTTTGCGCGATTCTGCCTGCAACGAAAAGCCGTAAAATGCATTCGTCGCGCCGCGACGCTTTCAAGGCGATTAACGTGCTGCCGTTGGGCAGGGTTTCAAGCAACGGCGAAATCACGTGGCTTCGAGAAGACGTGAAAAAAAGCTTGAAAAACACGAGAGAAAATGCGGGCAAGAACAACGCGGGAGCGGGCGAAGTCAAGGCAGACACGCGGTTCGAAAAAAAAATTGGCTTGTTGAAAGCACACCCGAACGCGGACCCGGCGTTGCTCGACTTTTTGGTGGACAAGGGAGTCAGGGGGGTA
>JAVYMB010000093.1:0-3368 GCA_038740145.1 Candidatus Norongarragalinales archaeon
GTGGAAGAATTAGTCCGTCAAGCGCTTTCTTCGCGTCGCGCGTCGGAACTCCTTTTTCGTCTGTAGCGAATCCTGGCGGTAACAAAACTCTTTTTCGCGCGCATTCCAACAACAAGCCGCGGGTTACTGACGAAGTGGCTAAATCGAGCGTGAGAAAACCTTGCGGGTTTATTTTGGTTTTTGCCGAGGGAAACGATGCTGCAATCGGATTCGTTCCGAACACTCTGCGTTTTCCTTCAAAAGCAGGCACGATTGCTTCCGCGTTGCAGAAAACGAGTCCAATGCACCCTTCGCGCGCTGCGATTTCCGCGTAAAACGCTGCGCTACCGAAGTGGTTAGAGTTTTTAACCGCCACTGCGCCTATTCCAAACCGCTTCGCACGGCGCACGGCTTCACGCATCGCGCGAAACGCAACGTAATGCCCTAAACCCTTGCAGCCGTCTATTACCGCGATTGCTCCGCGACTGCGAATTATTTTGGGTTCTGCGGCTGGAACGCAGTTTCGGTGTTTAATTCCGTTGACGAGGAACGGCAAGCGGCTGATGCCGTGCGTCGCGTGGTCACGCAAGTCGGCGATTACCATCGCTTGAGCAGTGACGCACGCTTGATTTGGTTTCGCGCCGAAACTGCGCAGTAAGCGGGAAACAAAAAACTCGAGTTTCTCGCGAGAAACGCGCAAGCGGCTTCACGCCCAACTTTAATTAATTTTGAAAAAATCTTTCACTGCTACGGCGACGGTTTGCAAATCGCTTTCGTTCAACGCTGGATGCACTGGAAGCGACAATACTTCCTTGCACAAACGCTTCGTTAGGGGTGTTTTCGCGCGTGCCGAGAAAGGTGGAAGCGAATGCAACGGCGCGGGATAGTAAACGCCCGTGCCAATTTGTTTTTGCTTTAAGAATTCGCGCAGCGCATCGCGCTTGTTGTGCTTTACTTTAATCGTGTACTGATTGTAGACGTGAAAGCACCTCTCGTCTTCGAACGGAAGCTCGATTTTGTTTTTCTCTGCGACTGGCGCCAGCAGTTCGTTGTAAAGCGCGGCGTTTTTTCTACGCGCGGCGTTGAATTCGTCGACGCGCTTGAGTTGCTCAATTCCGATTGCGGCGAGAACGCTCGTCAAGCGAAAATTGTGTCCAAAAGAGCGGTACTCGTATTGCGCGCCTTGTCCGTGGTTGCGGAATTCGCGGCAACGCTGCGCCAACTCGTCGTCGTCAGTGAGCACGGCGCCGCCTTCGCCGGTAACCGCGTTTTTCGTGGCGTAAAACGATAGAACCGCGCAGTCCTCGCCGAAATTGCGTTTACCCTTCCACTTTGCGCCGATTGCTTGCGCGTTGTCACTCACTAAGCGAATGTTTTTTTCTCTTGCTATCGCGAGCATCGCTTCGACATCGTAAGGCTGCCCGTAAAGCGAGACGGCAATAACTGCCTTCGTCTTAGGCGTTATCGCCGTCCTCACGGCTTCAGGACTAATGTTGAATGTCTTCGAGTCCACGTCTACGAAAGAGGGCTTGGCGCCCACGAAGCGCGGCGCGTTCGCGGTGGCGATGAATGTGAAGTCTGGCACGACGACTTCGTCGCCGCGCGTGACGCCGAGTGCCGCCATCGCCGTGTGCAGCGCAGTAGTGCCGTTCGTAGTCGCAACCGCGTGCTTGAACCCAGCGTATTGCGCGAGTGCTCGCTCGAATTCTTCGACGACTGGGCCGAAAGCGAGTTGCCCGCTGCGCAAGACGTCGACGACGCGCGAGATTTCGGCTTCGCCAATCAACGGCTTCGCGATTGAAATCAAGGTTAAATCACCCTCCAAAAAAGTCAAACAATCAAAAAAACAAAAAAAACAAAAATTATTTCTCGAGTTTTTCAAAATCGCAAACGGGAATGCGCGTGGATTCCCCGCACTTTACGCACTTCGCCGAAACAAACGCTTTTCTTTTCCCGCTTTTCTTCCTTGCTTTCGCCAAATTGAGTTTAAACCCGCATTTGCAAACGAAGCCACGCAAACGCGCTGGATTACCAACGACGAGCCCGTGCGGTGGAACGCTTCGCGTGACTACGCTGCCAGCGGCGACGAGTGCGTACTCACCGATTTCAACTCCGCCGATTACCACGCTGTCAGCGCCTATGCTTGCGCCGCGGCGCACGCGCGTGAGTGGCGAATGCCTGCTTTCATCCCACAGAAAAGCGCGTGGGTACAAGTCGTTCGTGAAAGTAACGCTAGGCCCAATAAAGACGTCGTCCTCGATTTTCGCGGGAAAATAAACGCTCGCGTTGTTTTGAATCTTGCAACCACTGCCGATTTCCACGCGCAAGTCGATGTAAACGTTTTTTCCGATTACGCACCGTTCGCCGACAACGGCGTCCTCACGCACTTGCGCTTGATGCCAAACCTTCGTTCCCGAGCCGATTTTCGCGCGAGGCGAAACATCTGCGCTAGGATGCACGAAATAATCACTCATTTATTCCACCATCGAAACGACTTCGTAAACCGACTTCGTAGTTGATTTCGTCAAAGTTTTTTAAAGTATGCGATGGTTTCCGCGAGCCCTTCATTGAGCGAGTAACGCGCGCGAAAACCGAGTTCGCGGCGAGCCAGCGAAACGTCAGCCTCGCTGAAGCGCACTTCGCTCGCGCGCTCGGGCGCGAACTTGATTTGCGAATTGCTGCGCGTCAACGTCTTGACTTTGCGGGCGAGTTCAAGAATCGAAATGCTTTTCCCGCTCGCGACGTTGAACGCCTTGCCGCTGGCGGCGGCACGCGAAGCAAGTAGAAAGGCGCGTGCTGCGTCGCGCACGAAAATAAAGTCGCGCGTCTGGCTGCCGCCGAAGACCGTAATGGGCTTGCCTCGCAACGCCGCGTTGACGAATGAAGGAACAACCGCGGAATACTCTCCGCATATTGGTTGCCGCGGCCCGTAAACGTTGAACAATCGCAAGCTGCAGGAGTTCATGAACGCTGATGCTTTTGCCACGAGTTTTTCGCCTTCGACTTTGGATTCAGCGTAAGGCGATTCAGGACGTAGTTCGTCGCTTTCTTTTTGTTTTTCTTTTTTTGGTTTGTTGCCGTAAACACTCGCGCTACTCGCGAAAACGAATGAGCGCACCCCAGCGGCTTTGCATGCTTCGAGCAACGCCGCGGTGCCTTCGACGTTGACTCTCCGCGTTTCCTCGGGGTGCGCGAGCGAGTATTGAACGCCCACGATTCCAGCCAAGTGGAAAACGCTTTCAACGCCGCTTAATTCCTTGTGTAGAACAGCTTCGTCAAAAAAACTTGCTTTTACTAAGCGAGTGTTTTTCGGCGTGTTGGCGCGCGAACCGCTAGACAAGTCGTCGACTACGGTGACTTCAAAGTTTTTTTGCAAGAGCAATTCGGCT
>JAVYMB010000094.1:0-3263 GCA_038740145.1 Candidatus Norongarragalinales archaeon
TTCAAACGCTTGAGAAATTTTTAGTCGTTTCTAGCTTGCAAACCGCTTAATAGTTTTTGCGTTTAATAGTAATTTAAATTCGCGAGACCACTTTTTGGCGAAGAAATTTAATGGTTTGTTTTGCGTGAAAACAATGTTTTTCTTGATTGTTTAAGTTTTGCACTATAGCCGTTTAGCAACGCTTTTTTTTAAAGTAACCGCAAAATATTAAGAAAAGCAATGCCTTTAAACTGTGTGAGGGCGGACGAGTTTAATTCGTTGTACTATGACGCTTTGGAGTGGTGGTAGGGGTAGTGGTCGCGCCGTTTAAAGTGATAAGGCAGAGAGTTGCGCAGCATTTGAACGGCGAGTTTCCTGGAACTACTTTTAAGTTTAGCAAGACGCGAAGGCATTCAGACGCGCAGTTTGTAGTTGTTAATATTGACGTTCCAGATGAACAAAAATTTTTTGAGGTAGTTGATAGCTTGCAAAAAAACCGCACTAACTTTTTGACGGGGGCTTCAAGTCAAGCGAGAGACAAACTGTTTTGGGTTGCACGTCACCCTAATATTCGCGGGGTGGTCGCGCTTATTTTGGCTCCGAAAAACTATTCGAAAAAGCAAATAGACGTGATATGCGACATTCACGATGCGATATCGCGTCGGCCTGCGGTAACTCGCAAGGCGCCTATTAAGCAAAAAAACGTTTTTTCTCGTGCTCTATTCTAGCCCGCCATACAAAGCATTCAAAAATTCTTTTTTTCTCGTTTACTTCGCTCGCCTTTCGCTTTTGAAGCACGAAGACACACGGTTTAAAAAGGAACCGTTACAGATTTGAACGCTTAACCACAGCGCCAGGGAGGAGATTTGAACTCCTACTCCTCCGAAGAGGAACTCGCTTTCCTTCCGCAGAAATTTTTCTTTTTTTCGGTAAAAGAAAAGGTGGTGACTCAAGGCGAGCGCGTTAACCGGGTTCCGCCACCCTGGCGTGAAACAATAAGTTTATCTCGAAAAACGAATTTAAAAACGCTTAATATGGGATGCCGAGTAGCCAGTCGCGCGTTTTAATGTCCGCTTTGGCTTTCGCGTGCTTCCTCGCGGTGTTCCTCAGGCTCCTCAAGCAATTGCTTGTCGCTTGCCAGGGAGTGCTCGCCTAAACTCTGCTCGCGCTCGGCGCGTTCAACGTGTTCTCCAGCCACTCCCGCACCGAAAAAGCCGTGCGCGCTCGACGGTTTTTTCTTTTCATTCTTTCTTTCTGTTCTTTTCCCCGCTTTCTCCGGTTTCGCCTTGCGTTTCGCTAATTCTTCTTGTTGCAAGCGGCGAATGTGCCAACTCATTGGTTTTTCCGGCTGCGGATAATTCACGAGAAAGCGGCGCCCGAAGCGCGTTTGGTAAGCAAGGGCGTCTAAAACCCAGTGGGAAGAGTAGCCTATAAAGGCGGCGAGCGCGAGCACGGGCGAAAGCGTCACGGCGAAGACGATTAATACGTACAAAGCACAAAACCATCCTTCCGCACCGGCGAACTGCTGCTTTCGTTCGCTTAAATCAAAAATGTCGCGCGTGAAAGGGTGCGCGGCGTAAATCGCCCACGAAACCGCTGCGGCGGTGGCGAAAGCCGCGAGCGCGGAGAGAAAAGCGTCGTTCGTGTTTGCATAAAGCGAGTTCGCGAAGAACGCGAAGAAGCCGACGAATACGGCGAAGGCGACTAAGCGCCAAAGCCACTCGCGGTGGTCAAAATCTGGTAGGAAACCGCTTACGAGTGCGAGGAAAACGACTTGCCATGAAATGCAGTCTGGCAGAAACAAGGCGAAGAATCCGATTGTGACGGCGAAACCAAAAAGCAGGTGGTGGACCGGCTTCATAACGCGACTTCCTCTCGTTTTACTAAAAACTTTTGGGGCGGCGGGTTATTAAAAACCTGCGAAAAAACTATCCCAGCTCGTCGAGCAACTTACTAACGCCACGCACGACATCCTCGTTTTGCGTGACTACAAACCATTTACGCGAACGCGCGTGCTTCTTGAAGTCTGGCACGGCGTTCAACGCAACCGCACGTCCGACTACGCTCATCATTCCCGCGTCCAAAAGCATGTCTCCAAACGCGAGCGAGCGCTGCAAGTCAACTCCTTCGCGTTTCGCGTAAGCGCGCACGATTCGCTTCTTCGCCGCTGGCGTAGCGGCATTAAATGAGTAACGCCCGTTAAATCTGCCTCGTCCGTCGACGGCTAGAGTTTGCGTGAAGAAAGCGTCGGCGCCTAGCCAGCGCGCGATTGGCGCTATTTCTTCGTGTAAACTGCCTGAAACAAGGATGATGCGATAACCACGGCGCTTTAGTAGCGCGACGAGTTGTTTCGCGAAAGCGCGTAGTCCGAAGCGAGTCGCGCGAAAGTAAGCGTTCGCCGCTCTTTGCACGTCACTGCTGCGTTTGCCTTTAAAGCCCTGTGCTTGAATGCGTTTGAAGCGAGCCACGTATTGGCTTTCGCGGAGCGCGCCGCGCTTGTAGGCAGCGTAAACGTGTTCGAGTTTTTCTTGCTGCGCTGCTGGAAACAATCTTTGCTTGACGAGTTCGCGTCCGAATGGAATGAACATAGGTAGTAGAGTGAGCGTGCCTGCTACGTCGAAAAAAGCCGCTTTTTTTTTCGCTCGCGTTTAGTGTTTTTCATAAACGAGGGTTTTACTCACGCGCGCTTGATAAGCGTGACTATGCCGCGAGTCGCGTCGACTTCCACTTCGTCGCCATCCTTCAAAACGCGCGTCGCGACGCGAGTCCCAGTAACGCAAGGAATGCCAAGTTCACGACTAACAATCGCGGCGTGGCACGTCACTCCTCCTTCGTTCGTTACTATTGCGCTCGCCTTCTTCATCGCTGATACTAAGTTTGGGTTCGTTGCAGGCGAAACCAAGACGTCGCCTTCACGCATTTTACGCATGTCTTCGGCAATCGCAATTATTTTCACTGTGCCGCGCGCTTTTCCAGGCGAGGCAGGCATTCCACGAATTTTTTTAAAGTCCTCTTTGTCTGCGAGAGTTTGATGTTCCAATATTAGTTTGGAAAGTTCTAGTGCGCTCGCACCTGAAAAAAAAGTTATTCTGCCGCGCTCAAATAACACGACTCCGTGCTTGAAACGCGCGCGCAACACTCCTTCGTCGAGGTTGACTGCTTCAAGCGAGCCTTCGCGCAATGCGCTCGTAACCTCAGTGGGAGTCAAGTACAGTACAAACGGCATTTCAACGCCGAGTCTGCGCCCAATTTCTTCAAGCATTAAGCGCGAATTTCTACTGGCT
>JAVYMB010000095.1:0-3130 GCA_038740145.1 Candidatus Norongarragalinales archaeon
TCCGCGTTCAGCACGGGGCAGGCGTCGTAAAAAGCGTTGAACGCCGAGCAAAAACGCAGTAAAAAATCGCAGACTTGGTGGGGCTGCATGGCTCTAGCCGCGTTTTCGACGACGAGCGGAAATTCCGCGACTAAAACCAAAAGCGCTTTTTCTTCCTTAACGAAACTCTGGCGATAGTCCGCGTCGGTTTCAATGCTTTCACTTTTCGCTTTAGCGAGAATGCTGCGGCAACGCACGAGCGCATACTGGACATACGCGCCAGTGTCGCCTTCGAAAACTACTGCTGCCGCTGGGTCGAAAACAATGTTTTTTTCAGGCGAAACGCGTAGGAACGCGAACTTCGTGCTTCCAACTCCGATTTGCCGCGCGATTTCCCGAATTTCTTCTTTAGAGTAAGCGCTTCCCCTACGCTTGAGAACCTCTTTTTCAGCAGCGTCTGTTGCGGCGTTCAAAATGTCTTCGAGGAGAACAACGTTGCCTGAACGCGTGGACAGCTTGCCGGTTGGAAGCGAAATCAAGCCGAAAGCGACGTGCTTCAGCCCGCTTGCGTAAGGCCTTTGAAGCAACTGCAGGAGTTTGAATACTTGCGCGAAATGGTTTTTCTGCTCGCTGCCAGTCACGTAAACGCACTCAGTAAATTCGTGCGCTGAAAAACGCGTTTCAGCTAAGGCGAGGTCACGAGTACTGTAAAGCGTCGTGCCATTGCTGCGCAAAACGATGAGGTTTGGAAGCCCGAATTTCTCTAGGTCGCCCACGATTTCCCCGTCCTTGTCCTTGAAAGCAATGCCTTTTTCTAGCAATTCTAAAGCCATCTTCTTCGCTAGTGGAACCACATCGCTGTCGAAAACCGTTTCATCGAAAGTCACGCCAAGCAAGTCGTAATTGCGTTGAAACGCGGCAACGCTGATGCGCCGCACTTCCGCGAGTTCCTTGCGCAAGGCGATTACTCCCTTTTCCATTCCTTCGACAATGACTCGCGCTTTCTCAAGCAACGCTGGGTTTTCCTCGATTTTTTCGTGAATCTTGACGTAATACTCCAACAAGTCTTTTTCGGTGGAAATGCGTTGTGGCTTAAACTCGTGAAGAGCCAGCATGAGTTTCGCCGTCTGCATTCCTGCCTCGCACAAGTAATTCGAGCCTACAACGCGACAGCCAGTAAAGCGAAGCAGTCTTCCAATCGCGTCTCCGAGAATAGTGGAACGAATGTGTCCAACGTGCATCGGCTTTCCAACGTTCGGCGAAGAAAAATCGATGACCACCACGCGTTTTTTTCCTTCGTCGCTTGCACCGTAACGCTCGCCTGCAACGTTTACTTCTTCAAGCAATTGCGCGTAAAACTCGTCCGAATAAAAGAAATTAATGTAAGGACCCAGCGCTGACACGCGAGAAAACAATGGAGGAAGCGTTTTCGCTGCCTCTGCCGCGAGTTTCTTCGCGGTTTCCACAGGATTTTTTTTAAGCGTCTTTGCGAGCTCGAAAGCCGCTGTGCTACTCAAGTCGCCGAACTCTGGCTTCAACGGCCGCACCACGGCGGGCTCCACGCTGGCGCCGAAAAGCTTTTCCGCCGCTTGTGCAATCACTCGCGCCGCGCTTTCTTTTGCTGTTCGTTGAAGGCAAAACAAACTATCTCGACTCTTAGAGGTTTTCAAACTCTTTTTCGTTTTAGCCATGCCTTTAATAGTAAGCACTGCAATTATTAAACGATTCACTGCAGCCGAAGTATTCAAAAGGTGTTTAATTGTTTGCAGGAAAAAAAAGGCAACTCGAAAAGAAAAAACCAGGAAAACAAAAACAACCTTTGATTCCTAAACTCCGCAGCGTGTCCCTCCGCTTGATCGCGATCTTCGCAATCGCGCAAGCAATCGCATTGTTTGCAGGCGCGCAATTCATCGCGCAACGCGTCAGCGTAGTGCAAGACTCGGCAAGCGTCGCGAATTCCGCGTTCTTGTTCGCTTACGTCATAGGCGCCACGCTTCTAATGCTCGTCCTCATAAAGTATTACAAAGGCAGTAAATTGTTTTTGCTCTTCGAATACCTGTTGATTTTCAGCACCGTGGAATTATTCGCCGCGATGTTCGTCGGCGAACTCCTCGCACTTACCGCCGCCGCGCTCGTCGTAAGCGTGCGATTCGCGTTGCCGCGAGCGCGCAACGCCTCACTCGTGCTCGCAATCGCGGTAGTCGGCGGACTCCTCGGCGCCAGCCTCGACTTGCTGCCAGCCGCAGTGTTCGCCGGCGCGCTTGCGTGTTACGACGTGATTGCTGTTTTTTACAGCGGGCACATGGTGACGCTCGCGAAAGCGTTAAGCAAGCGAGGCGCGGCTTTTGCAGTGCATCTTCGCGATGGAAAAGAAAGCATTCAACTTGGAACTGGCGACGTCGTGATTCCAGGAATGCTGAGTGTGAGCGCAGCGAAAATCGCTCCAGCCGCCGGCGCGTTCGGCTTGCTCGGCTCGCTGCTCGGCTTAATCGCGATAATCGTTGTCCTCGAGAAATTCAAGGGCTACTGGCCAGCGCTGCCTCCAATCGTTTTCGGAACGCTAGGCGCGATTGGACTATTTATTGCGATGTGAGCGCATTCGGCAGCATCGTATTCGAGCATGCGGAGTATAACAGGCAGGTATCGATCGCGAGCGTCTCCGGTTCGGCATCCCCACGCGCTTAAAGTGCGATTAAGTTCTGCTTCAAGTTTTGCAGGCGACACGCCTTTTGATTCCAAGTAAGCCGCCGTCAACAATTGTTCTCCGTGTAAGCCCATTCGGCGAAAAGCTTTAAGCGATCGAAGGCCTACTCCGCGTGAATAAAGGTGTGCAGCATAGACTCTGTCTTCGCCCGGAGGAAACCCAGCTTTAACCGCAGCGTTCAAGGAAGAAAAAGGTTTGTTTAAAGGCGCGTAATCGAACAAAGCAGGGGACACGTTACTCGAATAGCTAGGCGGTACAAAGGAGAGTGAAGGGTTAACGCCCGCACGAATGAGAAATAAAATTCTGAAAATCGATTGCCGCGGATTAAAACTCAGCCTTATTTAAGGCGGAAAATCCGAATGCAAAAGGGCCTTGCGTATTCCTCTGAAGCTCGTTGCGCACAACTGCTCAAGCTCCGTCTTTGAAGTGATAGAATCAACAAGCATG
>JAVYMB010000096.1:0-3075 GCA_038740145.1 Candidatus Norongarragalinales archaeon
TGGAAACAAGGTTGAAAACCAAAACGTCTTCAACGTTTTAAAACGATGGTTCAAGTTTCAGAAGGCCTTGTTGGGGCGTTACTACTCCGAGCCAAGCGACTTTGACGCCAAGCAGGCGCAAGCGATAAGCCTTGCAATGCATGGAGTCGAGCGTGGCGTGAAAAAGAAAACTGGAGAAGGCATAGTCGGCATTTATCCTTCAGCTTACTACGACGACTTGCCACAGTGCTGGAACAACCTCGCCACCCCCATTCGCACCATTTTAGCGACGAGCTCTGGCGCTTGCGTTGCATTGATTGGATTAGCGTTCGTTCCAGGAATGCAGGTTTGGGCGGTTAAGGGCGCGATTCAAATGTGTCTCGCGATACCAAAAATCCTTCCAGCGTGCCTCTTGAATTTCGGGATTCGTGGAGCGAGTTGCGCGGACTTGAACTTTTGCACACATATGGCAGTAATCAGCATGGCTGACGCCCTCGCAAAAACCTTGTTTGCCGCGGTGCCTGGCGTTGGAAGCACTTTCGGCTGGCGAGGGCTTGGAAGCTGGAAGGGAGGTTGGAAACCAATAATCCAAGAATTTGCTTTCGACGCCGCGTCTTACTCGTCTATGATTGGCGTGCTCGCGTTGTTCAACAAGGAAAACGACCCAACGCTAGTGTATATCGGCGGCAAAGCCGTGCGCATCCTAGCCGGTGCGGTTTGGCGTGCAACCGCGTTTACTAAAGCGGGCAAAGCAAGGGCGCAAGCGAAAGCCGCGCGCGCGGCGCAACAGCCGCCAGCACAAGCGCCACAACTTCCAACGGAATACACTCCTTACGCAGACAAAAGTTACCGAGATTACTTGAACGCCCTAGTCCTTTCAAGCAAAGCGCAAACGCTTTGCTTCGCTGAAGACACGCAAGCACAGCAACCCGGCGTGAAAGAACAAGTAGGACAAACAAAGAAACTTGACTTGTTGAAAAACCCTTTGACTCTAATTATCGGAGCTGGAGTTCTGGGTACTTTCCTGCCGATGCTCGCTAAACTCCGCAACCGGGCGGCGCAAAACGCTGCTGCAGCCGCTGCCGAAGGCTCGAGCTTGGCTTCCACGCGTTTCTCCAAAAATTTTAGGGCTTCGTTTGGCGTGCAACTCAAAAACCAATTGCCGGGAATAATCAGCGGCGGACTTGCTTTATTGTTGTTTCAAGTTGAAGGCAGGCCAGTCCGCGCTGAATTCAGCAACAAGTTTGCGGCGCACGTGCTCTCCATACACTACGACAACGGCATTCCTTCTTCGCGCGCGTATTGTTACTTGCGCGACGAAGAAAAAACTAAGTTCGGCGACAGCAAGATTTGCTTGGAGGAAAAAACATTAGTAGAACAAGCGCGCGTTTGCCCTGCTTCGAACGCCGCTTGCTTTTACGCCAAACACTCGCCACAAATTTTGAACACGCCTCAAGAAAAAGGGGTTCGTGGTTACACCGCAGTACTCATCGTTAACGACAAAAACTTCAACACGCGCGAAGTGCTTGCGAGCGTGTTTCAACCTGAATTATCGCCGGTGAGCGGTACGGCAAGCGAAAAAGCTAGAAGAATGGTTGCGAAGTTTTGGGAGGAGATTGGTTACGCCCCAACACCAGTAGACGCAGCATGGCTGAGCAACGAAATTCGAGGAGCACGCGATGATTACGCGAACTGGGAAACACAAAACGCGGCGGCTTTGTCCGCGGCTGAAGCTGAATCCGCGGGAGGCGGAGGCGCGACTGAAAGCGCTACGTAAATTGCGTAGAATTTTTCACGCGAACGGCTTAAAACAGCAGACAAATCGGGTGGTTTCGTGACTAAAAAAAGTTCGTGGATGCTGGTTTTGGTTGCAGTGGTTTTAGTTGGCGCGGCTTACTTTTTCTACGTAACCAACCCTTCCGCGTTTGCAAGTGTTTTAGGAAACGAAGCAAATTCGTTTCTAGAAAACCAAGAAAGGCAAAGCCACGCTTACGCGGCTAGGCACGCGCAAAACTTTGTTTCTTTCACACACCCCTTGCTGGGCTACGTTGTGAAATATCCTATTGGATACAACGCTGTGTTGGACGAGGAAGACGGGATTACGTTTACTGCGTGGGCGAACTCTCCTGTTTCAGCTTCAGAAGTGATTACAGTCCGCGCTGGCGACAAAGAGTTTACCGAACAAAACTTCAAAGACGCTGCGACTAGTTTTCCAGCAGAAGAATTTGTTTCCGCTTACCGAGGAACTTTAAATGCCAAACGAATTTATTTGCTGACGGTAAAAAAAGATTCGGAAGCAACGACAGATAAAATAATCGTTCGCAACGCTTTTTTTCCTGACTGCAAGGCGTTGGATGGAACGCGTTATACCGCCGTCGTTACGGTAGCGATTCCCCAGCTTTTAAGCGAAGACCTCGACCTCGCGGACTACATTATTTATTCCTTCAAATGCTGAACAATGCTATCAACAGCAAGCGCGCGTCCCAAGCCGTTAAAAAGTTGAGGCGAAACGATTAAGCCTCATTGATTGAGTGCGGCTGCCGGGAATCGAACCCGAACCGCGAGCTTTCACCGCTTTGCACGTTTCTTTTGACGTGCAAGACTTTTTCTGTTCTAAAAGAAAAGTCTTGCTTGGGAAGCTCGAATCATGCCATTAGACCACAGCCGCGAAGCGAGTAAAAATTTCGGCGGCGAGGAATTAAAAACCTTGCCGACATTTGATTTAACGGCGACTAGACGAAAATGGTTTTAGACGCTTTGCTACCGCCGCGACGCGTTCTCCGCGAGCCTTGGCTCATCGCGCTTGCCGCCGCAGTATTCGTATCTTTCGGCGTGGCCGTGCAGTTGCTCTTGCCTTCGCTGCACGGCAGCGCCGTGATTTTCGCCATGGTTCCAGCGATTCCGTTGATTTGGAATTTGCTTGTGCGCGAGGAACGCTGCGAAGAACGCGATGCTTATGCCGTGCGCTCGCCACTCGCGGGTGAAAGAAAGTTTTTAGAGTACCACTCGCGCTTGATACTTGTCTTCGCTTGGTTTTTCTTCGGCGCGGTAGTCGCTTACGCTTTATGGTTTGCAGTGCTCCCACAAGCGGCGAAC
>JAVYMB010000097.1:0-3059 GCA_038740145.1 Candidatus Norongarragalinales archaeon
TTCGTCAAATTTAATCGACGGCAAGCCAATTTACTATTACGTTGACCAGCCAGACCTTCGCTTGGTCAGCTTGCAGCCAGGAATGATTTACTGTGTTAACTGTCCGAACGCATTGATAGCAAACAACTCGTTCAACAGCCCAAACGGGGGAATCGTTGTTTTATTCACTAGAAACGCGTCGATAGAATACAACGCGATTCGTGAAACGAAACAACGCTACAAATTAGGCGGAATAATGCTTTCGCCTGGCTTTACTGAAGCCGATGGTTCCGACTACGTGAAAATCAAAAACAATTTTTTGGACGGCTGTTACAACGGCATTCGCATCGCAGGAGTTTACTGGGATTACGCGGTTGGAAACGAAGTCACTGGAAACGTGATTCGAAACACTTTTGGTGTGGCTGTCTCTTTAGGGTATTTCGTCACTAATTTGTTGGTAACGCGTAACACGATTAGCCGCGCGACAGTTGGAATGAGTTTAAGCGGTGGAACAACTATTGACGCTGAAGTGAAACAAAACACTATCGCCGACTGTCGTTACGGCTTGCAATTGATTTACGGTTCAGGCGTACGTTTTTTCCACAATCAAGTAATTCGAAGTTCTCGCTACGCGGTTTTCGTCGACAATCCGCCTGCGGAAATTTCTTTCGATTTGCAAGGAAATTATTGGGGGCGAAGCGAACGACCTTGGTTCATTCCAACAGTTGACTCGAACGACGCGCGCGTTAAAGACTCTTGTCCTTACAACCGCTTTTACGCGGAAGGAAAATGGCCTGCTTCACCCGCTTGCTTGCACGCAGTGACTCCGCCGGTTAGTGCTGACTCGGCGCCGCGCCGCAAGCCCGCGGCTAAACTCGCTTAAACTTAAAACGAAAACTCGCTGATTTCAAGAGCCTCTGGAGGGATTTGAACCCTCGACCTATCGCTTTCGCGTCCTTCACGGCTTTTTCTTTTTCTGGAAAAAGAAAAGGAGGCTTACGAGGCGATCGCTCTAACCAACTGAGCTACAGAGGCGCGGCAAAGACTAGTTATCGCTGGCGTGGTTTAAAAAAAAGACGGTGGACGCGCCGGCTCGCTTTGCTTTAACAGTGTTTTCAACACCAGCCGTTTGCGCAGTAGTAAGCGAGTTGCTTGTGGTAACCATAGTCAAAACGCGGCGCGTAACCACTGTAGCCGTAACCGTATTGGTAGTAATACGAGTAACCATAGTTGTAACCGCTGTAATAGCCGCCTCCACAACTCCAGCCGCAACCATAGCCCCAACACGCGCAGCCAGCGTAAGGAACGTAGTACCAGCCCGGCGCCGCGTAGTCGTAGTAACCGTAATAGCGATAGCCGTAGCAGCCGCTGCCCCAGCAAGCGTTCACGTTAGACGCAGCGGCAAGCGCCGTAATCACGACGAGCACTGCAAAAACCCACTTGTTCACGACCCCCACCTGCTTACTTAGTTACTACTTCTTCGTTAATACTTGCACGCCGAGGTTTTAAAGCATTTCGGGCTTTTAAACCACTTTACAACGTCCAACGCTTTCAATGCACCGCGCCCTTAACTCGCCGCTTCAAAGTTTTAAATACGCCGGCTTGGTAAAAAGAGGGGACGTTGATTTTAAAAATGGTTTTCTCTCAAACGACGGCGCTCATCGGACTCATTTTAAATCTAGCGATAGCAATTTACGCTTTCAAGCGCGAGTGGCTCGACGCAGGCGGCACGGTTGCCGCGCTAACCGTCGGCTTTCTCGTTTTTTCTTTCGGTGGCTGGACTTGGCTCGCGCTACTCGTGTTCTTCTTCGCTTCAAGCAACGTGTTGGGTTCGAAGTGGGTTAAAGAAAAACGCGTGCCGCGCCTCGAGTTCGCGAAGGAAGGAGTCCGCGATTTTTGGCAAGTATTCGCCAACGGCGGCTTTGCAGCGCTCCTCGCCGTGCTTTACAATTTGTACCAGTCGCCCGCCTTGTTCGCGGCTTTCCTCGGCGTCATCGCGACTGTGACCGCAGATACTTGGGCTACTGAAATCGGTGTCCTCGAACGCAAGCCGCGGCTCGTGACTACGCTGGCTAGCGTGCGCCGCGGCACGAGTGGCGCTGTTTCCAAACTAGGGTTAGCCACTACTTTCGCTGCTGGCTTCCTCATCGCGCTCTTGATTTACGCGCTCGACTGGCTTGGGGCGGCCGTCGGCGGCGCGGCAGGTGTCGGCGTAAGCGCGGCTTTCGGAGCGCCGGCGCGGCAATTCGTCGGAGGCTTTGGGCTCGTTTTGCTCACAGCGTTCGTCGCAGTCGTTGGAAGCCTCGTCGACAGTTTTTTTGGCGCGACGATTCAAGGCGTTTATTATTGTCCAAAGTGCAGGAAGGAAACGGAAAAACGCTTGCACAAGTGCGGAACAAAAACTAAACTCAAGCGCGGCTTTGCTTTCCTCGACAACGACGCCGTGAACTTACTCGCGTCATTGGTTGGCGCCGGCGTCGCTTTTGCGGCTTATTCCTTATTCTTCCCTTAAGCATCATTGTTCTACTCGCTTTCTTTTGCGTCGTTTGTTTCTCCAGTTCTTCTTTTCTTCCTTGCTTGTTTCCCTCGTTACTTGATCACATGTATTTTAAAGCATGCGCAGCATTAATTTTCGTGCGCTGTTTTCGCTTTTCACCGCCTTGTCGAGACAGCGTTGTCGAGATAGCGTTTTGCGATTTTGGCGTCGGGATTGATGCGTAATGGGCGCGTACAAGAAAATTGAGGACGCTTACTACAAATTCTTGGATTTCGTCAACGACAAACTACGAATTCCAGTCTACGATTTCTTCGTCAAGCCGATTGAAACGCGCGGCGTGCCGTCGCTTCCCGTCGCCGTCCTATTCGTTTTACTGATTGCGTTCGGCTTTTGGGTGCTTGCGTTCGGCTTGCCTTTCGCGCCAAGCGAGGAAGTCAAACTCACTGTATTCGTAACCAGCGGCGGCAAAGCGCTTGACGGCGCGCGCGTTTACGTCGTAGCCGAAGGAAGCGAAGTCGCTTCAGGAGTAACGCGCAACGGCAAAGTCGTTTTTTCCAATCTTCCAGCGAAAGAATTAATCGTG
>JAVYMB010000098.1:0-2996 GCA_038740145.1 Candidatus Norongarragalinales archaeon
CTCTCGTGCAAGTGTTCGAAGGGACGCACGGAATAGATGTCGGCGGCACCGCCGTCAAGTTCACAGGCAGTGAAGTGGAACTCGGCGTTTCAACAGACATGCTTGGAAGAGTTTTCGACGGACTCGGCAACCCCGTCGACAAAGGCCCACGCATTGTGCCCGCAGAAAAGCGGAATGTTAACGGGAATCCCATCAATCCCTTCGCGCGAGACGAGCCCAGTGATTTCATTGAAACCGGCGTGAGCGCGATTGACTTGATGAATACGCTGGTTCGCGGACAGAAACTACCGATTTTTTCTGGTTCTGGCTTGCCGCACAACGAATTGGCGGCGCAAATCGCGCGGCAAGCGCGAGTGAAGGGCCGCGCCGAGAAATTCGCGGTTGTCTTCGGCGGAATAGGCATCACTTTCGAAGAAGCGCAGTTTTTCATCAACGACTTGAAGCGCACTGGCGCGATAGAACGCTCAATTATTTTCTTAAACCTTGCCGACGATCCTGCCGTGGAACGCATTACGACTCCGCGTCTCGCGCTTACGGCTGCGGAGTACTTGGCTTTCGAGGAAGACATGCACGTTCTAGTTCTATTGACAGACATGAATAATTATTGCGAGTCGTTGAAGGAAATCAGTGCTGCGCGCAAGGAAGTACCTGGCAGGCGGGGTTATCCAGGCTACATGTATACCGACTTGGCAAGCATTTACGAGCGGGCGGGACGCGTGAAAGGACGCAAGGGCTCAATAACCCAGTTTCCAATTCTAACAATGCCTGAAGACGACATTACGCACCCAATTCCCGACTTGACTGGATACATTACTGAAGGACAAATCGTGCTAAGCCGCGAAATGCACTTGAAAGGCGTTTATCCTCCAATCAACGTTTTGCCTTGCCTCTCGCGCTTAATGAGCCACGGCATCGGGTCGGGAAAAACGCGCGAAGACCATTCCGGCGTTTCTAACCAATTGTACGCTGCTTACGCGCGAGGCACGGAGTTGCGCGAACTCGTGGCGGTCATCGGCGAAGCCGCGCTCACGGAAGCCGATCGCAAGTATCTCAAGTTCGCTGACGAATTCGAGCGCCGATTCGTAGCGCAAGGCAAGGACGAGCACCGCTCGATTGAAGACTCGCTGAGTATAGCGTGGAACTTGCTCGCAACGATTCCGTTTGAAGACTTGAAGCGAATCAAACAACAATTCATTGAAAAGTATTACCCTGGCCGTGCAAGCGTTTCCATTGCCGTTAGCGAAGAAAAGAAAACAAAAGACGAAAGCGAGGCTGAAATACTCGCCGCTGAAGCGGCTGAAGCGGAGGAACTGGAGCGCGCCGCTGAGTCGCCGGCGGTTGAGACAAAACCCGCCAGAAGCGAGGGTAAAGACAAGGCAAAACGCGCGGTAAAGCGCGCGAAGCCAGCAGCGGCGAAACGCGGAAAGAAGCGTTGAAACACTGATAGGCCGTTTAAATGTTTTGCTGGGTTTAAGGCGTATGGCGGTTAAGCGCGTAAACACGACGAGAAGCGAACTGCTAAAGCTCAAACGCAGGACTAAGCTCGCAGTCAGAGGACACGACTTGTTGAAAGAAAAAAGGGACGGATTGCTCCGCAAATTCATGGAACTCGTGCGTTTTTACCGCGAAGAAGAGGCAAGGGTTTCGAAAGCAGTTGCCCGTTCGTTGCGTCGCCTCGTAGTAGCAAGAGTAACGTTTTCCGACGACGAATTAGATTCCCTCGCAGAGCTTTCGCGCCGGCGCGTTGCTTTGGAAGTAGGAGAGTCGTTCGTAATGAACGTAAAGTCGCCCACGCTGCGAGTCGTAGTCAAGCAAGAAGGAGACTGCATTGGACACCAGCGCACGCCGCTTGACGCGGACGTGGCTCTCTCTGAATTCAAGCCACTCCTCGCGGAAGTAGTTCGCCTCGCGGAAACGCAAAAGAAAATTCAACTTCTTGCGCCAGAGGCGGAGCGCACGCGCCGGCGCGTGAACGCCCTCAAGTACGTTATCCTACCGCAGTTGAACGCGTTGATTCGCGGAATTGAAATGAAACTCGGCGAAATGGAGCGCAGTAGTTTCGCTACGCTCTTGCGCTTGCAGGAAACGGTTTTGAAGTGAGTATCTAGCGTTGTTTTCGGTTCAACTCTTCTAGTTCGAGACGAAGTAGTCGTAAGGGCATTTCTTAACTCTAGTAGGCCAGCGATTTGCTTTATTTTCGATGCTGCGTTTAGAACTGTGTTTTCGAGTTTTTGTTTTCTTTTGGAGCTATTTCTGGGCTTGTGAACAGACAATTCGATTTGAATAACGTGAGTGTCTTTAACGAAGTTTAGTTCGACGGCTATACCTACTCCTAGCGCTGGTTCATGAATACGTTGAAGCTTTCTTGCGGGTAGTCGCAGACTCCAACGTTTTGAATCGATTAACTCAAGCTTACCCTCCCGTATTAGCGTAACTCTGTTTCAACATTCTCAAGTCCTCCGATGCTTTTTCCATGGTTTCGAGTTTGCCCAAAGCGCGTTGGCAAGTCTTCCAGGTAAAAGCAAATGTCGTACTCGTTGGAGAGTGCTTCAAACACTTGATCTTTTGAAGTAGTTTCCTTCATGATGACTCGATTTAGCCGATTGCTCCATTTACCGCGTCAGGACGCTTCGTGGTAGTAGCCGTAGGGAGTCGCGACTTTGTGGTACTCGAAGCCGCTTGGTTGCTTTAGGGTGCCGACGAATTTGCGGTTTTCGCGAGTCGCGCCAGCTACTCGCACTTCGAGTATTTCGCTTCGTCAGCCCAAGACGCGGTGCATGGCGACGTAGTCGGAGGCGCACCTTGTTGCTCGCGTTCCTTCATTTTATTCAAGACTTGTTTAGCGAGTCGCTTGCTTCTTGCGGAGTAATCGACGTTGAACGCTTGAGCTATTCCCGCGTCGCCTTTAATTATTTTGATTACGTCGACGCACCTGAAAAAAAGATTCTGCCTAAGAGCATTGCAGTTGAGAAAAAAATAGTGTCTAACGAATTCGG
>JAVYMB010000099.1:0-1175 GCA_038740145.1 Candidatus Norongarragalinales archaeon
GAACCGTGTTTTACCACTACTTCGAGCACTGGAACTGGATTGACGCCGCGTTCTTCGCCGCGAGCACGATTACCACCGTTGGCTATGGAAACGTGGTGCCGACTACGCCGTTAAGCAAAGCATTTACAATCGCGTACATGCTTGCGGGAATCGGCATAGCACTTTACTCGTTGTCCATGATTGGAGGGTATTACATGGAGCAGCGCTTTGAAGAAAGAGCGTTAAACATAGCTACAAAGCCAAGAGAACACATTAAAAAACTGCACTGCATCATTCGCCCTGGAAGCAAAAGCTGCAAAAACAAGCGGGAGAATACGATAAAATAATTCGGATTAAATCGAAAAAAGAGTGGAAAAAAAGAGTGATGCGGACGCACTACTGTTCGGAAGTTACGCCGGCGCTCGCGGGAAAGCACGTCAAACTCGCGGGGTGGGTGCACGAAATACGCGACTTTGGCGCCGTGAAATTCGTTTTATTGCGAGACCGCAGCGGCATCACGCAATTAACGATCAAGAAAGAAGACGCGAAGACGAGCAAGGAACTGCTCGAAATAACAGAATCACTCGTCAAAGAAACGGCGATAGTCGCGGAAGGCGTCGTCGCCGATAAAACGAAGACAATCGCGAAAGTCGGACGCGAAGTTTTTCCGACGCGAATAGAAATCGTGGGGCGAGTGCTCAAGCAAGTGCCTTTCGAAGTAACTGGAAAAGTGCCGGCCGACATAGACGTGCGCCTCGACAATCGCTCGATTGACCTCCGTCGACTCGAAACGCGAGCCGTATTCAAGATTCGCGCGGAAGCCGCGCGAGCGTTTCGCGAAGCAATGCTTGCGCTGGGCTGCGAGGAAATAACGCCGCCTTGCATAGTCGCGGAAAGCACTGAAGGCGGCACGAATCTCTTCGAACTAAAGTATTTCGAACGCCGAGCTTTTCTCGCTCAAAGTCCGCAGCTCTACAAGCAACTCGCAGTTCTCGGTGGATTCGATCGAGTATTCATGACGACTCCGGTCTTCCGCGCAGAAAAACACAACACGACCGTGCACTTGAACGAAAGCACGCAAATGGATTGCGAACTTGGGTTCGCCGACGACGAAGACGCGCTCGACTTTCTAGAGAAAACAATCATCGCAATTCTCGCTGCGGTAAAGAAGAATTGCGCAGCGGAACTCGCGCTTC
>JAVYMB010000099.1:1185-2976 GCA_038740145.1 Candidatus Norongarragalinales archaeon
GAGCGATTTCGCAGTTCCACGCAGCGTGCCGCGATTTACTTACGACGACGTAGTCGAAAAACTGAAAAAAAATAAAATCACGTTGGAGTGGGGAGAAGATTTTGCGAAGGACGTCGAACAAAAACTCCCCTTAGTTCTCGGTGCTGAACTTTTTTTCATCACGCGTTGGCCAACGAAAGCACGCGCGTTTTACTCAATGCCGTTGCCTGAAAGACCAGAAGTTTGCAAGGCGTACGACCTCGTATTTAAGGGGTTGGAAATCGCGAGTGGCGCGCAGCGAATTCACGACCCAGCACTCCTAGAAAAACAATTGCGTGCGCACGGCCTTAATCCTGAAGAATTCAAACTTTATATCGACGCGTTTCGCTACGGCGCGATTCCGCACGCTGGCTGGAGTATTGGACTCGAGCGTTTGACGATGAAGCTCGCGGCACGCGAAAACATTCGCGAGTGCGCTTTGTTCCCGCGCGACCGGCAACGCTTGACTCCGTAAAATTCAAAATATTTAAAAGCCATCGCAACTTTTTTTAGTTCTTTGACCCATTTGGTGCGCTAAATGCTTTTCGCGTTTTCGGCAAGCGAGTTTATTACAGCAGCAACTACGCTGTTTATTGTAATGAACCCGTTGTCCAGTATTCCTGTTTACTTGACGCTAACGCAAAAACTCGATGCGGCGGCGAAACGCGCAACCGTAAACCAAGCCGCACTCGTGGCAGGCGGGCTCGCCGTGGTGTTCTTGCTCGCTGGACCGTCGTTTCTGGAATTTACTGGTTTGTCGCTCGCTGGATTCAAAGTCGCTGGCGGCATCGTGTTAGGAATACTCGGCTTGCAAACCGTTCTCGGCATTCATTTTGGAAGCAAGCAAGAGCAAAACGATCCTAACGCAATCGGACTCATCATCGGCACGCCTATGCTCACCGGCCCTGGAGTACTAACGACCGTGCTACTCACAAGCGGCGAGAGCGGCGGGTTAACAGCGTTCGCAGCCATCATCTTCGCTGTAGCCGCTAGTTGGCTTATTTTGCGTTTCGCCGACTGTTTGGATAAAGCACTCGGCAAGCGATTCATCGCTGTTTTCGCTAAAGTAATGGGCCTCGTTATAATCGGAAAAGGCGTCCAGTTAATCGTTTTCGGCTTGAAAGCCATCGCGTGACTTAAGAAGGTTTAAAAGCCACCAAATAAGCCGAACAGGTTTACGTTAGCTGGACGCGCGCCCGCGGCAAGCAAAACTGCAAGCAACGCAGGCTGGTGCAGCAAGTAAACAGCGAGCGAGTGCCTGCCAAGGCAAGCCAAGCCTTGTAAAGCAACATTTTTGCTTTCAATTGGTTTTCGCGCCGCGTAAAAACTTTTAGCGAAAGCCGCGCCGAGCAAAAATACGCCGAACCAAGGCGCAAGCGGAAAATAATCGATTGTCGCGAAGCCAGCAGGCGCGAAGCCGAGCCACAACAACCACGGGAAATCGAAAGTCAAGCCGTTCAAGACAACGCCGGCGACAACAACAATCAAACCAAGCAAAGCGAGGCGAATCGACTTTAATTTAACTAGTGGAACCGCAAAGGCGAGCGACAACCCGATGCAGTGAAGAACGCCGAAAACCACGAATCCGCGAGGAATAACAAGCCAAGTAACGATGGTAATCGCCAAACCCAAACAAAAAATTTTCGCAGCGCGGCGCAAAATATCGCCTTCGGTTTTGCTTTGTAATGCGAGCCAAAGCGAGACTCCCGCGATGAAAACGAAAGCAGCGGCAGTGAGGCGCGCAAACCAAAACCAAAACCCGCTTTCCGCGTT
>JAVYMB010000100.1:0-1163 GCA_038740145.1 Candidatus Norongarragalinales archaeon
AGCGTCGTGTACTTGAAAGTGGGCACGGAACAACGCGGAAAAGCAATCGGTCGAGGCGGCGAAAAAATCAACCGCGCTCGCGAGTTGGTGAAGCGCAAGTTCGGTTGCGACGACTTAAAGATTTCATGATGTTTCTCTTCTTGATTGTTAAGCTTGTTAAAAAAGGTGGTTGGTTGGCGCGAGGAGAATTTGCAGGGCGAATCTTGAAAAACAAGCGAAAGCGCGCGCGTTGGCTCAAAAAAACTTGGAAGCGCAAGGCACTCGGACTCAAGAAAAAGTACGACCCGCTGGAAGGCGCGCCGCAAGCAAAAGGGTTGGTACTGAAAAAGACGGGGAAAGAGCAAAAGCAGCCGCACAGCGGAATAATCAAGTGCGTAACTGTACAGTTGATTAAAAACGGCAAGAAGGTAAGCGCGTTTTGCCCTCGCGACAAGGCAATCGAAAAAATCGACGAACACGACGAAGTCCTAATTGAAGGACTCGGCGGCTCGCAACGAGGACAAATGGGTTCAATTCCCGGCGTCCGCTATAAAGTCATTCAAGTCAACGGAATTTCGCTTGAAGAACTCCGCTTGAACAGAAAAGAAAAACCAAAGCGATAAAAAGAAAGGTGCGCATGCGATGGCTGAAGAAAAAGTAGAAGAAAAAGAAGAGCGAGTTCAACAAACCGAGAAAAGCATTGCAGAAGAAAAACAAAAAGCGGGGGAAGCAGCGGTTGAAGCAACAGCCGAAGAAAAGAAGGCTGGCGCGCCGAAACAAAAATTATTCGGGAAATACGATTACGACGTTGTGATTCGCGACCGTACGCTCGAGCCGTACATCTCGCTCAAGCCAGTAGCGCTTCCCCACAGTTTCGCGCGGCACGCGAACAAGTCGTTCGCGAAAGCGCGCGTGAACGTCGTCGAACGCCTAGCAAACAAGCTGATGCGCGGCGGCACTGGAGAAAAACTAGGAGGAAAAGTGATTCGCACGCAGGGGCGCCTTCAAGGGAAAAAAGCGCGCGTGCTGCGCATAATAGAGGAAGCGATGGATTCCGTGGCGGCGAAAACCAAAAAAAATCCGTTGCAACTCCTTATTCAAGCGATTGAAAACACTGCGCCGCGAGAAGACGTGACGCGCATTCGACTTGGAGGCGTGAGTTACCAAGTTGCGACTGACGTTAG
>JAVYMB010000100.1:1173-2944 GCA_038740145.1 Candidatus Norongarragalinales archaeon
TTAGTCCCTCGCGCAGGCTTGACTTGGCGCTTAGAAACATCGCGCTTGCGGCGATTACAAGCGCTTTCAACAATAAGACGACGCTTGCCGGCGCCCTCGCCACTGAAATCGAACTAGCGGCGGTAAACTCGCAAGACAGTTACGCGGTAAAACGCAAGAACGAGACTGAACGCATCGCGAAGAGCGCGAGGTAATAAAAAAAGAGGCGAGGGTAGATGGCTCGAAAAGAACTCGTTGTGGAAGAAGTCGCGAAACTAATGCGCGACCGCGAGCGAGTGCGAAACATGGGGATAGTCGCTCACGTAGACCACGGCAAAACAACGCTTAGCGACTCGCTCGTCGCGCGAGCGGGACTCATCTCGAAAGAGTTGGCGGGAGAACAACGCGTGCTTGACTTTGAAGAACTCGAGCAAGCGCGTGGAATCACCATTAAAGCCGCGAACATTTCGCTGGGCTTCGAGTACGAAGGAAAGGACTACTTGATCAACCTCATCGACACGCCGGGGCACGTGGATTTCGGCGGGCACGTGACTCGCGCAATGCGCGCGGTGGACGGCGTCGTCCTCGTGGTAGACGCGGTTGAAGGCGTGATGCCTCAAACCGAGACCGTGTTGCGGCAAGCACTCAAAGAAAGAGTTAAGCCAGTATTGTTCATAAACAAAATCGACCGCCTCATCAACGAGTTAAAGCTCGACGCGAAAGGAATGCAAGAACGCTTCATCAAGATAATCACTGGCGTCAACAAACTAATCTCGAATTACTGCGCTTCCGACTTCAAAAACAATTGGATGATTAAAGTGGAAGCGGGCAACGTTGCTTTCGGAAGCGCTTACTACAAGTGGGCGATTAGTTACCCTACAATGCGAGCGAAGGGAGTTGACTTTAAGGAGTTATACACGCTTTGCGTTGCTGGAAACCACGAGAAACTCCAAGAAATCGCGCCAGTTGACGAAGTCATTCTCGAAATGGCTGTAAAACACCTTCCCACGCCTCTTGAAGCACAAAAATACCGAATTCCAGTGATTTGGCGGGGAGACCTCGCAAGCGATTTCGGTAAAGCCATGACGAACTGCGACGCGAATGGAAAAATTTGTTTCATGACTACCGCCGTAGTAGTCGACGAGCACGCTGGAGAAGTTGCTGTCGGCCGACTGTATTCTGGAACTCTGCGGAAAGGAAGCGAAGTGTACTTAGCGGCGCAGTACGCAAACCAACGCATTCAAAACGTCGCGGTTTATATGGGCCCAGACCGCGTCCTCGTAGACGAAGTGCCCGCAGGCAACATCGCCGCGCTAATCGGATTGAAAGACGTTTTCTCTGGCGAAACGATTAGTGAAGGCGAAGTAGCGCCTTTCGAAAAAATAAAGCACTACAGTGAACCCGTGGTGACGAAGTCAATCGAGGCGAAAAACCCGCGTGACTTGATGCGGCTCGTTGAAACGCTGCGCAAACTCGCTAAGGAAGACCCGACGATTCGAGTCGAAATCAACCAAGAAACAGGCGAGCACTTGATAAGCGGAATGGGGGAACTGCACCTTGAAATAATCGAATACAAGATTAGGGTAGACCACAAAATTGAAATCGAGACAGGGCAGCCAATCGTGGTTTACCACGAAACGATTGCGAACGAAAGCCGTGAAATCGAGGGAAAATCGCCTAACAAGCACAACCGCTTCACTGTAATCGTTAAGCCGCTTGAAGAAAGCGTGCTTCGCGCACTGCAGGAAGGAGAAATCGACGAAAAGACGAAAGGAAAAGAACTCGTCGAACG
>JAVYMB010000101.1:0-2754 GCA_038740145.1 Candidatus Norongarragalinales archaeon
GCTTGCGCGCCTGCGGGCTGGTTTTCGAGAAATCTGCTTCAGCAATCGCGCCGTTTTCCTCGCAGTGCTCGGCATCGTCCTCCACGCCGTAGTTTTTTTCAAGCGCCCACTCGACTCCGCGTTCAACCGCTTCGCGCAAGTCGCCTTCACTCACGCGAATTTTTTTGCTTCCAACGCCGCAAGGAACGTTCGCGAAAAGCACTGAAACGATTTCCTTGATTTTCGGTTGAACTTCTTTCGCGCTCAAGTTAGAAGTCAAGAGTCTAACGCCGCAATTTATGTCGTAACCCACGCCGCCTGGCGAAACAATTCCTTCGTCGAGCAAGAACGCAGCTACGCCACCTATCGGAAACCCGTAGCCCTCATGCCCGTCTGGCATTACCATACTCGCGTCGATTATTCCAGGCAACGCGGCGACGTTGCGCGCTTGCGGCAGCGTCCTATCACATTGCATTTTCGCGAGCATTCGCTCGAGCGCGTAAACGCGCACTGGAACGCGCATGGCTTGTTCGCGCGGCAGTTCGTAAACCGCTTCCCGCAATTTTTTGAACTCCACGCTAATCACTTCAAAAAAAGAGTAGTGGTTAACGCCTCGCATTAATAAAACGCTTTTGCCGATGCGGCGCCGCGGCGGCGACTTTAAAAAGTCGCCACGCGATAATAAAGCCGCGGGATAATAAACGAAGTTTTTTTTTGAACCTGTCAATTGCTTTAAAGGTGGAAGTATTTGGCGTTCAACCCGAAGAAATTCGTCGCAGAACAAACGACGCTCGTTAAAAAAATTGTTGGAGCGCGTGCTCGCGCCATAATCGGCGTAAGCGGCGGCGTTGATTCAACTACTGCCGCGGTGCTGGCTCACCGCGTGCTCGGCAATCGCTTGCACGCCGTGTTTGTCGACACTGGCTTTATGCGTGAAGGCGAAGCGAAGCGCACCGTCGCTTTGTTTAAAGAACTTGGTTTGCGCTTGCACGTCGTCGATGCTGGTGAAGAGTTTTTTTCTGTCATCAAAAGCGTGACTGATCCGGAGCGAAAGCGCAAAATCATCGGTGAAAAATTCGTCGAGGTTTTCGAGCGCGAGGCGAAGCGCGTGCGCGCCGAATTCTTGCTTCAAGGTACGATTGCGCCTGATTGGATTGAAAGCGGTTCTGGAACAAAAGGAAGCCGCGATCGAATCAAAACGCACCACAACGTAGGCGGGTTACCGGAAAAAATGGGGTTGCGCGTTGTCGAGCCATTGCGGGATTTGTATAAAGATGAAGTGCGGCTCGTGGCAAGAGAACTCGGTATTCCTCAAAATCTTTTCGAGCGCCAACCTTTTCCGGGACCAGGGCTCGCCGTGCGCGTACTCGGCGAGGTGACGCGCGAACGCGTTGCCGTCTGCCGCCGTGCTAACGCGATAGTAGAGGAAGAAGTCGAGGCGAGCGCGGCTGCAGGCGAATTTGCTTTGCCGTGGCAGTATTTTGCGGTTCTCCTACCAGTGCGAAGCGTCGGCGTGCAAGGCGACGTGCGTGCTTACGGAGAGACAATAGTCGTGCGCGCCGTCGACTCGACTGATGGAATGACGGCGCAACCGAGTCGTTTTCCACCACAGTTTCTCGAGCGCTTGAGCGCGCGCCTTTCAAACGAGTTAAAGGAGAAGATCAATCGCGTCGTGTTCGACTGTACTTTTAAGCCGCCTGGCACAATCGAGTGGGAGTAAAAAGTGGAAGCGAAATGCCTCTCAAAGTTTTAGTCGTTGATTTAGGCAGTCAGTGGACGCACCGGATTTGGAGGACGCTGCGCGATTTGAATTGCGAAAGCGAGATTATTCCTTCAAACACGCCTTTAAGCAAAATCAAGGACGCGGACGCACTTGTTTTCAGCGGCGGTGCGTGCAGGATAGGAAAAGGCGAACTCTCAGCGGCAGGCAACTGCGACTTGTTTCTCGACAAGTTCACAGGCGGCATTTTAGGCGTTTGCTCGGGACAACAAGTCATTGCGTTGCACTACGGCGGTAAAGTCGCGCCTGCAGTAAAGCCTGAATACGGTCCGGTTGAAATACACGTCGTTGGGGAAGACGACTTGTTTCGCGGTTTTCCACGCAAATTCAAGGCGTGGGCTTCGCACAACGACGAAGTCAAAAATGCGCCTGGCTTTAAGTTGCTTGCGAGCAGCGCGGATTGCAAGTGGCACGCTTTCAAGCACGAGCGCAAGCCGGTTTACGGAACGCTTTTTCACCCTGAAGTGCAGCACACGGAGCACGGCGACGAAATTTACGCTAACTTCCTTAAAGCGTTGAAGAAGTGAGCGCTTAATACGAGCTTTCCACGGCGGCGCCGACTGCGAGCAACGCGATTGAAACGACGGCGAGAACGCAAACGTCGAGTGCGAGCATAGGCAATTCGCGCTTGTTTCGCTGTGCGCGCACCATTGCCATAGACAATATTCCGCCTGCTATGCTTGCAATGAAGTAAGCGGCTACTTCAAAGACACCGTGTGGAAACAAGCCGAGAAAACCAGTGAGAAAACCACTGAAACCGACCGTCTTAACTTTAGCGCCTACCACGACGCCGATTACGCTCGCGTTCCACAACAGCAAGTAAACGCTTCCAACGCCGTAGATGAGGCAAAACAAGAACATCAACGCCAGGACTTGCAAGTTGTGGTTGAACAGCGTCCAAAATTTTGCTTCGCTGAATACTCTCGCGGTTTGCGCTGCAAAGCCTTGAATCGCTTTTACTTCAGCGAGTTGGTCTCCGAAAACGCTTGCGTTCG
>JAVYMB010000102.1:0-2642 GCA_038740145.1 Candidatus Norongarragalinales archaeon
GCTTTGTCGCACTCCATTCCCTTGAACTCGTTCGGGTCGGCGCGCAAAATCCATTCGTTGACGAGGAGAGCGGAAGCCATTCCAAGCACTCCCGCCGTTGGGTCGCGAAGCACGCCGTAACTAATAATCCACGGCACGGCTAGTTGGCTCAAGTAAGTCAGCGTGTTCGTTGCTTGCAGCCTGTTCAACTTAGCGTCGGGAAAATTATTGTAAGCGAGCAACTGTAAACTCGAAAACTTGTCTTTGTCGCTGAAGCCGCGAACGTCTTCGAACGCCGTCACGAAACTGCGTTTTTCCCAACGCGTGTTTATGAGCCACGAACCATCCGCCGTAGAAATAGTGGTCATGGAATTGGTTTCAGCCAAGTCGTCTTCAGGCTTGTTGATGAAAAACAAGTTGCCTGCCTCGAAAGCTTTTTCCGGCGGAAGAAAGCCGCCGCCAGTGTAGTGAGACACCGAGTCTATTATTCGCGCGGTTCCAAAGACGTCGGTCGCATCGTTGAACTTCCCGATTTTTTGTCCGGCGAACAACAAGACGTGTTGCGGCTGGGTTTTGCCTCCAATCTTGAATACTAACGCGTTAGCGTCGGAAAAAGCAAGGCGGGCTGGACCAAGCCACAGAGACGCTATCACCATGCTCATGCTCGCGCGTCGAGTCGCCGCAGACAATACCGCGTTGAAAGTCGCTTGCCTGCTTACAGCGTCGTTGACTGACTGTAGATTGTAACGCCTTTGCCCGATCAAGTTTATGTCGACGTCAATCTTGTTTGTGGCTGCAAGGTACGCTTTGAAAGCGTCGCGCTCTTGCATATCGGGAAACTTTATTTCTGTACGGCCTATCTTGATTGGGTTTCCGATCTCGAGTTGCCGAACTATTTGGTCTGCCTCGTTTTTTCCAGCAAGAGTGCCGGCAGAGTAGAGTTCAGACACTTTGTTGCGAACCAAGTCCAACTCGCTTCGTCGATTTGCTAAGGCTTGAGCGTTCGGATAAACCCTTGTTAGTTGCTTGTCAAGCAAGTCGTTGGCTTGCCTGGCGGCTTCAGCCGTCGACTGCATTTGCAGGTTTTCCTTCAACAACTCGGTTGTTTCTCCCAACGCTTTTTTTGTTTCCTTCACGATTTTACCTGCTTGCTGCGCCCACAAAGGCAAGCTCAACCCCAAGCTGATATAGAGATCTATTTGGTTCCACTTCTTCGCGAAGTAAAGCCAGTCTTCGAAGAATGAAGGAACGATGAAGTGAGCGCCGCCGTTGAGGGAAAGCCACACTGCTGCTTCGCTGCTCGTAAAATACTGGTTTTCAGGAATATTGTATTCCAACGCGCCGTTAGCGGGACTCACGAATCTTCCTTCTCGACACATTTTGTCGCCTTCATTGCAAAACGCGACGTTTCGAGACAGCAAAGCCATGTAAGTGACGCGCCCGGCAATGTGCTCGTCGAGAATGCACGACTCGGGATCCACCGCTTTTTCCTTGAATAAATCGCTGAGAGCATACTCGTTTTTTCCAACCGTGCCACCGCTAATCACTATTTTCAAGTCGGCGTAAGGCGGCGGCGTAGGCGTAGGAATCGCCGCGGCGCCAGGCTGCCCCGGCAAAACGCCGTATCTCCGAAGTTGGTCTAGAATAGCGTTTGACTGCGACGGCATCAAATTCTTGCGCCTCGCGTAAACAGAAACATAGTCGTTCGCCACCTCGATTGGAATGCGCGAGTCGGCGAGAACCCTGCCTTCAGCGTCGAGGTAAGCGTCAAGACACTGTTTTCTGTTGCCGCACAATTCTTTAACGAGTTCTCGCGCGTCCACGCCGACGGTTTGAGCGAGAAGCGTTACTGGAATGCCTTCCTTGCCAGCCGCAGCAGGCGCGTAAGGATTTGAGGCGGGATTCTGGAACTCGCCGACTTTGCCGCCGAGTTGGTTTGCTATTGCCGCGCCTTCGCTTAAGTCGTTGATTTCTCTCGGCAGGAAGCCCATCGTGTTAGCCCACAGTCGTTCGCGATCTACCGCACTAATTTCCATTACTGGAGGGCAAGAATCGCTTGCAGGGTAAGCGGAAGCGATTGTAGAACCAGTCGCGGCAGTCCCGCTTGCAGTAGTTAAACTAGTTCCGTCTGCGAAGGCGAACGGTGCCTGCAACTCGATTAAAAACAAGAAAACGACTGACAACGCGAATTTTTTTTTGAGCGCGAAGTCCATGAAGTAAAGAGAGTGCGGCGTGGTTTAAAATCGTTGGCTTGACGCGTTTTTCAGCCGAACACGGCGCCGAAGCCGCTGCAAGCCGCGTCTTGCTCTCGCGCGATTGCCTCGCAGACTTTGCGCTTGTCTTCGCCTGCCACTTCGCTTATTCCTTCAACCGCTCTTAGTTTCGCTTCCAGTCGGGCGCCGAGCGCTGCGTCCTCTACTTTCACGTGCACAACGAACTTGCCTGCCGGCAAGCCCAATGCAGCGCTTTCCCGCAGCGTATAGCCAACCCGCGCGAAAGAATCGTCTGCGTACGGCTCCGCTTCAAGAACGCGCGTCAACTTGTTTTTCTGCGCTGCGTCGATTGCAAAAACGAGTTCCATTTCGACCACCTTTCCGAAGATCTCGAAGAAGCGAAGGAAAAGAGTTTTGCAAGCGGAAATTAAAAAACCCGCTTTTTTTTCG
>JAVYMB010000103.1:0-2573 GCA_038740145.1 Candidatus Norongarragalinales archaeon
AGCCGAAGCAGTGGGACAAAGTGGAACTCTGCAACCCGATTTTTACCGACAACACTGGCTGGAATACTTACTGGAAGTTTGGCGCTTGCATCAACAACATTTTCTTGTACGAAGACAGTGCTGTTGGACCTCTTGCGAAACAAGTGTATTACGGCTACTTGGGTGACGCTTCACCGAAAGACATTTTCACTGATGCAAAAAAACCGCGCGCCTTCGTGATTTCACCTCAAGGCTACATCGCGTTAATGCTCAACAACAAGTTGACTTGGCCTGCGTGGCTGCAAGCTTACCATACGAGCGAAGACCAAGTGTTCCAGTACTGGACTCCCGACGGCAAAGTGCACGACAAAACGCTTTCTTACAGCAAAACACACTGGGGGCGCATCGGCTTAATGGTGGCGTTGCTGGTTGCCGCAGTGGTTTTAACTGTGCTCACGCTAGGCGCGCTCGGACCAACCTTCGCCGCAGCTTACGCTGGCACAATGGGTTTTTGGGCGGCAGTAGGCGCGAACGTCGCGGCGGCTGGAATAGCAACTGGCATAGGCGCAGGAGTAGGCTTTTTCGGCGGGTTCATTGACTGGTTGGCTACTTGCGGCTTCAAGTCGCAGAGTTGGTCTAGCCCAAACGTTTATTCCTTCGCGTCCGTTTCTCCGTCGAAGCGAAAACTTTACTTTTCACCTCCCTCCTATTACGATATGCTTGCTCTAGATTCGTTTGGTGAGCCCGCGTCTTCTGCCTCCAGCGGTGTCTACCGCTCTACTGGCAACAGAGGTTATATTAGCTTACCAACTCAAACGGTTGCTGCTTCAATATCGCCTCCCGCTCAAGGAGTAACGTTGGCTCCAGCTGTCTTGAGGGACATGGGCACGATTGAAAAAGCGTTAAGCGCTGGAGGCACGGAAGCAGTGAAAGGATTGACGAAAGCAGGTTTTTCACAAACGCAAATAATTGAAACACTTTTAGTAAAGCAAGGAATAAAGGGCTACGACAACGCGGTTAAATTGTTTGGTCAACCCGCTGTTTCAGAACACATGAAAAAATTCCACCCAGGAGGGGCAACCGAAATAGATCCGACGACTAACGGCTTCAAACCAAATCCGGCGGCGCTTAAAGGAATGGGCGGCAAACTAAGTTTCGGGAAAGCGTTTTCGCTTTACTGGATGCAAGGACTCGCTGCAGCGTTGACTGCAGCGCAAGTGGCAGGCGTGATTATGGCGGACAACTTTCAAAAATGCCAGTGGGGAAAAATGATTGAAGAATGCAAGGAACCACGAGATTACGTGGTGGAAGCCGACGACGGCAGCCAAGGCGACTTGCAAATCACTGGGTGCCACAACATTAGGTGGCAAGCACGCCTGACCGCAACCCCGGCACCGCAAGGAACCAAGCTTTCCGGCCGAACGAAGCCGCAGCATTCGCAGCGTTGAAATACGCGCGGACAAATCCTGGCCGGACAAATCCTGGCGAAACTCATTATAAACTAAAATATAAAAGTGTTTTTTCTAACGCGACGTTTAATCAATTTAAAAACGTTTTTAAAACACGCCGCCCCTATTTTTCTCACGGCGTTTTTGTGTTCAGCGCGACTAACGCGCGACTGAAGCTGGTGCTTGGAAAAAAAACCGCGTTGAGTCAAGGGGGCTGGTTTGAATGAGTTTGTACGAACAACTCGAAGAAAAGTATTACGCGTTAATGGAGAAACTCCGCCTCGTCGATGTTTTCGTGCGTCCCATTGAAGAACGCGGAATACCCTCTTTTCCAATCGCGGTTTTGTTGCTTGTTTTGATAGTCACGGGCGTGGCGTTCGCCGCGTGGACTTTCTTCGCTGTTCCGCCGTCGCAGCCAGTTCAAGCATTCAGAATTACTGTGCGCAGTGCTGACGGCTCGCTTCTCGACGGCGCGCTCGTCGAGGTTTGGGATGGAAGCGATAAAATCGCGTCAAAGCAAACGCGTAAAGGCGTTGCTTCGTTCGACTCGCTTCCAGCGAAAACGCTGACTGTGCGCGCAAGCAAGGCGGGTTTTCAAGACGCTGAAGTCGACGTCGACTTCACTAGCCGCAAAGAATATTCAATAACTCTTTTAAGCCTCGAAGAAGGAACCGCGGCGTGGGAAGAATATGAGAAACGCAAGCGCGAGGAAGAACAAGAATTCAAAACCAAGGATCCGGACGGCGAAACGCTTGAAGCAAAACTCGACGTTTACGTGAAAAACCCTGAAGGACGCGGAATCGATGCAATCGTGCGCGTGTTCAACGCCGAGAACGGCGTGCAAATCGGCGGCGACTTGAAGGCAGTGGGCGGCAGGGCTGCGAAAGACGGTTTAGAGAAAGGACAAAAAATTTTTTTAATGATTGAAGCAAGCGGCGCGAACGCGAACGATTTTCTACCTTACGACGGAAGCGGCGAGAAGCACACGTTACGCGTAGGCAACAACGTAATAACGAAGTACTTGAAGCGCTCGCGTTCCCCTGCGTCTCCAACTCCGCCTTGCGTCACGCCGCCGTGCCCTTCACAGACGCCGACTCCTCCGCCGGGGCCGAACGACGCTTTAAACACTACTGTGCGAGTGCGCGA
>JAVYMB010000104.1:0-2527 GCA_038740145.1 Candidatus Norongarragalinales archaeon
CGTTGTAAAAACGAGAAGAACAAGACCGCCTCTTGTTTTGCTGCCTTCTCGGACGTTGGGGGGATCACCGGTAATTATAGGTAGGCGTTTTGCGCGGCGTGAGACGACAAGGAAGAGAAAAAGTTTTAGCGATTGGTAGCGCGCCGCAAAAAGTGAAGTAAATCGTGCGAGATAGGTTGCAGTATCAGCCTCGTGCACTAAAGAAAGTAAGCTTGCAAGAAGCGCTGATGAAAATAACGCGATGGCGACAGCGAGTCGTTGCTCTTTGAAACCGGGCAGAGTTTAAGCGCGGCGCTCTACTGCGACGCGCAACGCGAGGCAACTTTAAAAACCTTTGACGCGTTTAACGTTGAACTTTTTTGTTTAAAGCGGGGCGGGAACTAGAGAATGAATGAGAAAATAGTGTTGGCGGGATTAATGCTGCTTTGCGCTGTTTTATTGTTCGGCTGCACTGGCGGCGCGGGGCAAAGCGGTGGAACGCAAGCGCAAGGCGGCGTCGGCGGAGCAACGCAAGCAACGCAAGGAGCGGTGCAAGGCGCTGCAGCAACAGCGACTCCAGCGCAAGGCGGCGCGAGTGGTGGAAGCGGAAAAGAATGGGTTGGCAAGGGTTACGCGGAATTACTCAACCTCGGAGTTCCCGTTCAGTGCACGGTTAAAATGAGCGGGCAAGGCTATTCCGGCGAGTCGAAAATGTTTTTTTCCGGCGGTAAAGCGCGAATCGAGTCAAAAACGCTTGTGGAAGGACAATCGTTCGACTCCGTCAGTGTAGTGAAAAACAAGAAGGTTTACTTGAAACTAAATAGTTTAATGCAAGTCGGGCCTTACGCTAACTGCGATTGGCTGGCCGCCGAAGAAGAAAAGCCACAACAAACTCAAGGGCAGCCAAGCACCGCGGATTACGAAAAAATTCCGCCGGTTGATTTTCAGTGCGGTGCGTGGGTTCCAGACGAAACGCTTTTCCTTACTCCCGGCAAAGTGTGCGAGCCGGAAGTAATAGGGTCTTGGACGGCAAGCAACGTTCCAACGATGCCTCCTGGTTTGGAATCGTGCAGCGGGCTTGAAGGACAAGCGTTGATGCAATGCATTCAAAGCAACCAAGGCTAAACCCAAAAAAATAATAGTTGAACCAAAGTCGAATCATTCAGCCGCGCGGTTTGCTGGAATCGCGAGTATGCTTGAGTTCTAGCTAGCGAACCGCAGCGCTTTCAACAAAGTCGCCCAATTCAAAACAAAGTACGGGCACGCAGCGTAATGCAAGCGCCTTCAGCAAACACGCCGCGTGAAAATAGAAAATAACGCTTCACTCAATATCAAACAGTCAAACCAATAATCGCTTAAAGCGTTAAAGTTTAAATGCTCGCGCCAACTAAAAAAGTGTTCTCTTGCTAGTAGGTGAAAAAATTGTCTTGGACTGCGCGCGCGTTGCGCGAAAAATTCCTTGCTTTTTTTGAAGAACGCGGACACGCGATTATTCCTAGCGCTAGTTTGATTCCTGAAAACGACCCAACTGTTCTCTTTACTACCGCGGGAATGCATCCACTCGTTCCTTTCTTGCTTGGACAGCCGCACCCTCTCGGCAAGCGCCTCGCGAACGTTCAAAAATGCTTGCGAACCGACGACATTGACGAAGTCGGCGACGCGTTTCACCACACGTTCTTCGAAATGCTCGGCAACTGGAGTCTCGGCGACTATTTTAAAAAAGAAGCAATCGAGTGGAGTTTTGAATTCTTGACGAGCAAGCGTTGGCTCGGGCTCGACGCAAAGCGTTTAAGCATCACTGTTTTCGCTGGAGACGAGGACGCGCCGCGCGATGAAGAAAGCGCTCAAGTTTGGCGTTCTCTCGGCGTGCGCGACGAACAAATTTTTTTCCTCCCGAAAAAAGATAATTGGTGGGGGCCTGCTGGCGCGACTGGTCCTTGCGGTCCCGACACGGAAATGTTTTTCGACAGTGGCGCGCCGAAGTGCAGTGAAGAATGCAAGCCGAATTGCGCTTGCGGAAAGTATTTCGAAGTATGGAACGACGTTTTCATGGAATACAACAAAACCGCGAGCGGCGCTTTCGAGAAACTCAAGCAGCGCAACGTGGACACTGGAATGGGCGTTGAACGCACGCTCGCGATGCTGAACGGCTGCAAGACGGATTACGACACGGAATTACTCGCTCCCATAATGCGCGAAATCAACGCGTTGGGCGCGGAGGCTGCAAATGGAGAAAAAGCGGAAAAATCAAAGCGCGTTGTCGCAGACCACTTGCGAGCCGCGGCGTTCGTGCTCGCCGAGAACGAGCGCGTAGTGCCGAGCAACATCGAGCACGGCTACGTGCTTCGAAGGCTAATTCGCCGCAGCGTGCGGCACGGGCGCTTGCTTGGAATAGAAAAATTTTTTTGCAGTGACGTCGCGAGCGTCGTAATCGAAACGATGGGAGAAGACTGGCCTGAACTGCGGAAGAACGAGTCATTCATTCTTTCGGAATTAAAGAAGGAAGAAGAACGCTTTTCTAAAGTCCTCGGAAAAGGCGTGAAGTCGT
>JAVYMB010000105.1:0-2519 GCA_038740145.1 Candidatus Norongarragalinales archaeon
CGTGCGGCTCGTTTCCTCGCTTTTCTCGTGCAATGCGGCGCTGGCGAAAGTAACTCCGTGAATCCCGTCGCGTCCAGTGCGTCCTCCAACGAGGACGAGCGCGTCGCCTGCTTGCGCGCGGCGGTAGTAATGAGTTTTCTTGAGGAGTCCGAGCGTGCCGCAGTAAACGAGCGGGTTCCCTACATAGTTTTCGTGAAAAAAAACTGCGCCGTTCACCGTCGGTATGCCCATATTGTTTCCATAACAAGCGATTCCAGCGACTACTCCAGAAAAAATGAATCGCGGGTGTTTGACGCCGCTTGGAAGACTGCGTTCCGGCAAGTCGAGTGGACCGAAGCACAAGACGTCGGTATTGGCTATTGGTTCAGCCCAAACTCCGAGAACGTCGCGAATCACCCCGCCTATTCCAGTCGCTGCGCCCCCGAAGGGTTCGAGCGCGCTTGGATGATTGTGAGTCTCGACTTTAAACGCTAGCGCCCAATCGCCTTCAAAATCAACTATGCCAGCGTTGTCTTCGAAAACAGAGTAACACCACGGCGCTGCGATTTCCTTCGTCGCTCTAGCGATGAACGTTTCAAACAAATTGTCGACTTTGCTTTTCTTTTCGCGTCCCCGCTCGTCGCGCTCAACGACGGCGAATGCTCCTTTAAACGTTTTGTGCCCGCAGTGTTCACTCCACGTTTGCGCGATTGCTTCGAGCTCGACGTCAGTGGCGTCCCTACCGATTTTTCGGTAGTAGTCTTGCACGAGCTGCATTTCACGCAGCGACAACGACAATCCGCGTTGCGCGCTTAAGCGCTCTAGTTCCGCGCGGCTCGCCTCGCGCACGCGCACTCGCCAAAAATCGAAATCGCGTTCTTCGCTCGCCTTCTCGTACAAACCCACGCGCAACAACTCGCAACTCACAACTTGCCGTTTTCGTTTCGGCTTTCAACGCTTTGAAACTCGGTAATCTTGAATGATTGGGTTGGCGAGCAATTTGCGGCACATTTCTTCTACTCGCGCTTGCGGCTCGCTCGTCTCTATGCGGTAAACCTTCGCCGTAGACACGCTGCTCGCATTGAATCCAAGCGAGCGAAGCGCGTCGAGCGCCGCGTTACCCTCAGCATCAAGCACTCCAGGCTTGAACGAAACTCTTACTTCAAAACGCGCCATGCTCATCACCGCAAAACAATTTTTTCTCCTTGAAAGCGAATCGCGACGCTTTTGTTTTTCGTCGCTGCGCCGATTACTTCCGCGTTTTCTCCGTGCCGCTTCAAGAAAGAACAAAGCGAATCTGCTTGTTTTTGCGGGACGATTAAAGCGAATCCCCAACCCATATTGAAAGTGCGAAACATTTCAGCGTTGAAAACAGCGCCGCCGAGTTCTTCAGCGGCAGATTGAATCAAGCCAAAAACCGGTTGCGGCTTGAAATTATTGAATTCAAAACCGCAGCCGCAAAACGGCGTGAGCTTCAAAAACTTCGCGTAAGCGTCGCCAGTAACGTGCACTGCACCGCGCACTTCGAATTCCTTGACTGCAGCGAGAACGTTCTTAACGTAAATTCGAGTGGGCGCGAGGAGTTCAAGCGCCAACGCGCGCTTCAACCCTTTAGGCTTATCCTCGGCGTCGTAAAGCCCGCCCCACTCCTTAAACAAGACGCGGCGTGCGAGAGAAAAACCGTTGGCGTGAAAACCACTGCTGCGCAACCCGACTACGGCGTCGCCAGCACGAATTCGCGAGCCGTCGATTACGCGCGAGCGCTCGACGACTCCAAAACAACTCGCGTTAAGCGAGTAAGCATTGACTCCACGCAGGCCGCGCACTAGTTCGCGCACGTCCGCGGTTTCCCCCCCGGCGACCGGCGCGCCTGCCTCGCGCGCGGCGCGCGCGAGTCCTCGCGCGATTGCTGAAATTAAGGTTGGCTCGCTGCGGCAAGCGTCGAGCGTGTCTGCGAACGCGATTGGACGCGCTCCGCAGCGAACGCAGTCGTTGGCGACCATCGCGATTGCGTCGACGCCGATGTTTTCGTGCACGCGCGAGTCGGCGAGCCCGAGTTTTTGCGCGAGTTGCGCTACGAGAATTTTTGTTCCAACGCCGTCGACGGTTAGCAAGCAGTAGCGCGCCGCGTCGAGTGGCACGAGGTTGTTGAAGGGAGTGCGGCGCCAGCCGCTGGGCAGTGTTGCCTCAAGCAAACCGAATTTTTTGGCTCGCGCGCGAGCCGCTCTATCTACGCCTGCGGCGGCGTAAGTGAACTCTCGCGCTTTAGATTCTCGTTTTTTCAACCGCACTTTTTAATTCCACCGTGAAAATAAGCGTGAAGCGAGCGCGGCGCGTTGGTTGGACTTAAACACGGCGGAGTTTTAAGCGTTTTGCTCGCTTTGCCCGCTTTGTCTGCTTTCATTTGAGTTGCTTGAAACACTTGACTGCTGCGCTGGCGCTGGCTTTGGCTGAAGCTTAGAGTCAAAGTTTTCTCGGTGCAGTCGGCGAAGCCTGCGGCTCGCAAACTCGCGTTGCCGTGCAGCGCGTTCTTCTTCGCG